>NZ_JBEYVC010000051.1:0-58705 GCF_040643855.1 Streptomyces sp. NPDC047072
GTAAGGCTCCCAGTAGACGACTGGGTTGATAGGCCGGATCTGGAAGCCCAGTAATGGGTGGAGGTGACCGGTACTAATAGGCCGAGGGCTTGTCCTCAGTTGCTCGCGTCCACTGTGTTAGTTCTGAGGCAACGACCGTGTTGTGTTTCCGGTCTAACTTCATAGTGTTTCGGTGGTCATAGCGTGAGGGAAACGCCCGGTTACATTCCGAACCCGGAAGCTAAGCCTTACAGCGCCGATGGTACTGCAGGGGGGACCCTGTGGGAGAGTAGGACACCGCCGAACAAATCTTGAGAAAGGCCCACACCTTAAGGTGTGGGCCTTTCTGCATTTCAGGGATGGATATGTGTAGAGGGGGTGCTGCGGCACCCCCTCTTTTCGTTTACAGGCGTCCCGCCGCCTTCAGGGCCAGATACGCGTCGGCGAGTGCAGGCGCCAGATCGTCAGGTGTCGCGTCGACGACTGTGACGCCATGGCGGCGGAGTTGATCCGCCGTGCGGTGACGGTCCGACTGGGCTTGAGCGGCAGCCGCGGCCTCGTAGATGGCATCGGTGTTTCCGCGGGCCCCGGCCATGTGGGCGATGTGCGGGTCGGCCACGGACGCCAGCAGGACCGTATGGCGCTGGGTGAGCTGGGGGAGGACGGGGAGCAGGCCCTCTTCGATCGGGGCGGCGTCGAGGCTGGTGAGGAGCACGATCAGCGAGCGGCGGGGAGCCGTACGCAGGGCTGTCGCCGTGAGGCCCCGCGCGTCCGTTTCGACGAGCTCGGGTTCGAGGGTGGCCATCGCGTTGACCAGGGAGGGGAGGACGTCCTTTGCCGTGCGGCCCTGGACCAGCGCGCGTAGGCGACGGTCGTAGGCGAGCAGGTCGACGCGGTCGCCGGCGCGGGCGGCCAGTGCCGCCAGGAGCAGGGCCGCGTCCATGGAGGCGTCGAGGCGCGGGGCGTCTCCGACGCGGCCTGCTGAGGTGCGGCCGGTGTCGAGGACCACGAGGATGTGGCGGTCGCGTTCGGGGCGCCAGGTGCGGACAGCCACCGCGCTCTGGCGGGCTGTGGCGCGCCAGTCGATGGAGCGGGTGTCGTCGCCGGGGACGTATTCGCGCAGGCTGTCGAACTCCGTGCCTTCGCCGCGGGTGAGGACGCTGGTGCGGCCGTCGAGTTCGCGCAGGCGGGCGAGCTTGGAGGGGAGGTGCTTGCGACTGGTGAACGGGGGCAGGACGCGTACCGTCCAGGGGGCCTTGTGGGTGCCTTGGCGGGAGAAGAGCCGGAGGGGGCCGTAGGAGCGAATCGTCACGCGGTCGGCCTGGCGGTCGCCTCGGCGGGTGGGGCGTAGGCGGGTGGTGATGCGGCGGCGTTCGCCGGCGGGGACGGTGAGCCGGTGGCGTGAGGCCTCCACCTCTGTGCCGGGCTGCCAGCTGCTGGGGGGCCAGGCGTCGCGTACCTGGGCGCGCAGGGGGCGGTTGGACGGGTTGGTGATCGTGAGGGTGACGTCTGCAGTCTCGCCGAGGCGGGCGGAGGTGTCGCCGGAGCGGGTCAGGCCGAGGCGTCGTACGGGGGCAGCCAGGGCGAAGTCACAGGCGCAGGCAACCGCCAAAGGGGCGTTGACCGCGAGGATGCCCGTCCAGCTGGGTTCCCAGATGCCGATGGGGAGGGAACCCAGCGCGGCCAGGAGGGCCGCGCGTCCGGTGAGGGCCATCAGCGGGGGACCGGGACGTGGGCGAGGATCGCGTTGATGACGGAGTCCGGAGTGACGCCTTCCATCTCGGCCTCCGGGCGGAGTTGTACGCGGTGGCGGAGGGTGGGGAGGGCGAGGGCCTTCACGTCGTCGGGGATGACGTAGTCGCGGCCGGTCAGCCAGGCCCAGGCGCGGGCGGTGGCCAGGAGGGCCGTGGCTCCGCGCGGGGAGACGCCGAGGGTGAGGGACGGGGACTCGCGGGTGGCGCGGCAGATGTCGACGACGTAGGCCGTGATCTCGGGGGAGACCGTGGTCTTGGCGACGGCGGCGCGTGCGGCTTCGAGGTCCGCGGGGCCTGCCACGGGGCGTACGCCGGCGGCCTTGAGGTCGCGCGGGTTGAAGCCCTCGGCGTGGCGGGTGAGGACGTCGATCTCGTCCTGGCGGGAGGGGAGCGGGATCGTCAGCTTGAGGAGGAAACGGTCCAGCTGGGCCTCGGGGAGGGGGTACGTGCCCTCGTACTCCACGGGGTTCTGGGTCGCGGCGACCAGGAACGGGTCCGGGAGCAGGCGGGGGGTGCCGTCGACCGTGACCTGGCGCTCCTCCATGGCCTCCAGGAGGGAGGACTGGGTCTTGGGCGGGGTGCGGTTGATCTCGTCGGCCAGGAGGAGGTTGGTGAAGACCGGGCCGGGCTGGAAGGAGAACTCCGCGCTGCGGGTGTCGTAGACCAGGGAGCCCGTGACGTCGCTGGGCATCAGGTCGGGAGTGAACTGGACGCGCTTGGTGTCGAGTTCCAACGCGGATGCGAGGGCGCGGACGAGCAACGTTTTGGCGACCCCAGGGACTCCTTCTAGGAGGACGTGTCCGCGGCAGAGAAGGGCGACGACGAGACCGGTCACGGCGGGGTCCTGGCCGACCACGGCTTTGGCGATCTCGGCGCGCAGGGCCTCCAAGGACGCTCGGGCGGTGCCCGCATCCCCGGTGTTCCCGGCGTTGTCAGTGGTCGGGTCCATCATGAACGGCGTACCTCTCTTTCGAGGGCGTCGAGTTGGTCGGCGAGGGATACGAGGGCCGCGTCGTCGCCGGGCGGCGGGCCGAAGAGGAGGGAGTGCAGGGTCTGTCCGTCTCCGTGGTCGTGGAGGTGGGCGGACAGGGCGGGGAGCAGTGCCTCGGGCGCGTGCGCCTGGGCGACGGGGACGCCTACGAGGGGGGCGAGGCGGGTGCGGGTGGTGGAGCGCAGGGCGTTGGCCGCGCGGTCGTGGGCGCCTGCCTTGCGGTAGAGGCGGGCGCGGCCTTCGACGGTCTCGGAGGCGCGGATCGCCACGGGGAGTTTCTCGGGCACGAGGGGGCCGAGCCGGCGTGCCCGCCACAGGGCGGCGAGTCCTGCCGCGAAGAAGAGCTGGAGTGTGCCCCAGAGCCAGCCCGAGGGGAGCAGGTCGAAGAGGTCGCGCTGCTCGTCGGGGTCGGCGGCGGTGGCGTCGGAGAGCGAGGGGAGGTACCAGACCAGATGGGGGCGGGAACCGAGGAGTTGCAGGGCGAGCGAGGCGTTGCCCTGCTTGTCGAGGGTGTCGTTGTAGAGGATGTCGGGCGCGCCGAGCACGACGGTGTCGCCGTCCCCGGACGCTGCCGGGACGCGGACGAGGGTGGGCAGCCGCTCGCTCGGGTAGCACTCGTCGGAGCCGGGGTGGGTGACGGTGTAGCGGATGCCGCCGGTGTCGGCGGAGCCCGCGCGTCGGGCGGCGGGCAGCGCGCAGTCGGGGGAGAGCGCGGAGTCGAGGCTGGTGGCCGGGTCGGCGACGACCCCCGGGGCGAGACGCTCGACGGACCAGCCGCCGGGGGCGACGAGGACGGTACGGCCGCCGGAGTCCGCGGTCGCCGAGTGCAGGGCGTCCTGTTGGCCGTGCGTCAGCAGGTCGGGTACGGCGACCAGGAGCGTGGTGTCCGGGCCGGCCGCGGCGCGGGCCTCGTCGAGGGTGGTCACCACGCGCGTGGAGACGCCTCGGTCGGCGAGGAGTTCGGCGACGGCGCGGCTGCCGTAGGGGTCGGCGGCGCGCGGGTCGAGGACGCCGTGGCGCTCGCCGGAGCGGACCGCGGCGATGGCCACGGCCGCGGCGAGGAGGAGGACGGCCGCGAGGACGATGCCGCGCGTGCGGGTCCACACCTGGCGGGCGGTGGGCGAGGCCGAGGTGGAGGGGAGCGTGGCCTCGGTGGTCATTCGGCGGCTCCCTGGCGGGTGGTGCGGGCCGCGTCGGGGGTGCTGCTCGCGCTGTTCACGTTGCTCGCCAGCACCGGCTTGGTGCGCTCCAGGTCGTCGTCGAGGTCGGCGATGCGGCGGTACGACACCTCCGACGCGGACCTGCCTCCGTATGTGACGTCGTCGAAGTCCCGGGCCGCGGTGCGCAGGCGGTCCGTGTGGGAGGGCAGGGCGCGGCCCGCTTCGGCGGCCGCCTCGTCCGCGGTGCGGCCGGGGCGGATGTCGAGCAGGGTGCGTTCCTCCAGGGAGCGGACGATGGCGCGCATGCGTTCCTGGACGGCCTGGTTCCAGTGGCCCTGGGCGGCCTGGGCCTCGGCGGCCGCGCGGTGTTCGGCGGCGCTGCGGGGGCGGTCGTCGAACAGGGCGGCGGACGAGGTGGGTTCGCGGCGCGGGGTGCCGAGGCGCCACCACAGGGCGCCGACGACCAGGAGGACGGCCAGGATGACGACGACCAGGCCGAGCGTCCCTCCCGGGGTTGCGCCGGAGGCGGCGTTGAAGAGCTTGCCGACCCAGTCCCAGAAGGCGTTGAGGGCGCGCTGGAACCAGCTGGGGTCGTTCTCGTGGTACATGCGTTTGGACAGTTCGCGCCGTGCCGCCTCCCGTGCGGGGTCGCGCGGGGTTGTCAGCGGCGGCTCGTCGCCGGAGGCCGCCGCCGACAGCACGGAGGTGCCGCCGGCGCCCAGCATGGTGAGAACTCCCCCCGGAATGGTCACCCCGTCAGCTCCCGGGGGTGGGGTCGGTGCCGTAGTCCTGGACGCCGGCCGCGCGGGCCAGGTCGAGGTCGAGGGCCTCGCGGCGGATGCGCTGGTCGATGTAGAGGAGGACGGTGACGCCTGCCGTGATCGGGAAGGTGATCATGGAGCCGATCACCGAGCCGATGCCGCTGACGATGAGGAAGGTCCAGCCGAGGTCGCCGCTGCCGTTGACGAAGCCGCTGATGCCCTCGCCGCCGACCGCGGCCGCGACGAAGGTGAAGGGGAGCACGACGATCGCGGAGACGATGTTGGCGATGATCGTGGCGAGCAGCTGGATGCCCAGGACCCGCCACCAGGAGCCGCGGACCAGTTTCGTGGAGCGGCTCAGCGACTTCACGATGCCCTGCTTCTCCAGCATCAGCGCGGGCGAGGCCAGCGAGAAGCGGATCATCAGCCACAGGGCGACGACACCGGCGCCGATGCCGCCCAGGACGGCCAGCGCGATACCGGGGCCGTTCGAGCCCGAGAGGGCGACGAGTACGCCGGGCAGGATGCCCACGACGAGCACACCGAAGGTGATGAGGAGCAGCAGGAGGATCAGGCCGAACAGCTTGAGCACCTGCGGGCGGGCGTCGCGCCAGGCCTCGCCGGTGGTGACCGACTTGCCGAGGACTGCGCGGCTGGTGACGGTCGTGAGCAGGGCGGTCGCGGCGACCGTGCCGATCAGCGAGATGAGGAAGACGACACTGGTGCCGATCATGGTCTCGCCCAGGGCGCGGGACACCTCGTCGGCGGTGGCGCTGGGGTCGCTCAGGGCCTCGCTGCCGGCGCTGTCGTTGAGGACGAAGCCCTGGAGCAGGATGACGAGGACCTGGGTGACGACCGCGACGGTCAGGGAGATCCCCAGGACCGTGCGCCAGTAGGTGCGCATGGTGGAGACCGCGCCGTCGAGGATCTCGCCCACGCCGAGCGGGCGCAGCGGGATCACACCGGGCTTGGCCGCGGGCGGGGGGCCACCCCAGCCGCCGTAGCCGTAGCCGGGGCGGCCGCCGGGAGCGCCGTAGCCGCCTCCCCAGCCGCCGTAGCCCCCGGGGCCACCGGGCGGCGGGCCGGCGGGGGGCTGGGAGCCCCAGCCCGGGCCGGGCGGCGGGGGCGGGGGCGCCTGGCCGGGGGCGCCGGGGCCCGCGGGCGCGGACCACTGGCCGGGTGGCGGCTGTTCCTGCGACCACTTCGAGCCGGAGTCCTGAGGGGTCTCACCCGGCTGCTGCGCGGGGTTCGCGGGGTCCGTGGGACGGTCGGAGGGCTCGGCAGGACCGGATGCGCCGGGCTCGTGCCCGTCGGACGGGGCGGATCCGGGCGATGCCCAGCCCGGAGTGTCTTTCATCGTCGCTCCTTCACGGTGCCCGTCCGCGGTCGCGGCGGCAGGTTGGCAGCCATCGTGCCATGGGGTGGTACGGGAAGGACCAGCTGCGGTAGGGGCTGCGCACCTTCAATAGTCCGCCGCACAAGGGGCAGACTGACCGCATGGCTGATCAGTACGCGCAATCCGGCGAGGACAGCAAGCCCACCGAGATACCGGCGATCCGCTGGGAGGAGCCACCCGAAGGTCCCGTCCTGGTGCTTCTGGACCAGACGAGGCTGCCGGCCGAGGAGGTCGAACTGGTTTGTACGGACGCGTCCGCGCTGGTCGACGCGATCCGTTCGCTCGCCGTGCGCGGGGCGCCGCTGCTCGGGATCGCCGGGGCGTACGGCGTCGCGCTCGCCGCCGCGCGCGGGTTCGACGTGGACGAGGCGGCGACCGTGCTGGCGGGGGCGCGGCCCACCGCGGTGAACCTCGCCGTGGGGGTGCGCAGAGCCCAGGACGCCTACCGGGCCGAGCTCGGCGGGAGCGGGGACCAGGGCCGGGCGGCCGAGGCGGCGCTCGCCGCGGCGCGCAGGCTGCATCAGGAGGACGCCGCGGCCAGTGCGGCGATGGCCGAGCGCGGGCTGGCGCTGCTGGACGAGCTGTTGCCCGGGGGCGGGCACCGGGTCCTGACGCACTGCAACACCGGTTCGCTGGTGTCGGGCGGTGAGGGGACGGCGTTCGCGGTGGCGCTGGCCGCCCATCGGGTGGGGCGGCTGCGGCGGCTGTGGGTGGACGAGACGCGTCCGCTGCTCCAGGGGGCCCGGCTGACGGCGTACGAGGCGGCGCGCAGCGGGATGGCGTACACCTTGCTGACCGACAACGCGGCGGGTTCGCTGTTCGCGGCCGGGGAGGTGGACGCGGTGCTGATCGGGGCGGACCGGATCGCGGCGGACGGGTCGGTGGCGAACAAGGTGGGGAGCTATCCGCTCGCGGTGCTGGCGCGGTACCACCATGTGCCGTTCATCGTGGTGGCGCCGGTGACGACGGTCGATCCGGACACTCCGGACGGCGCGTCGATCGAGGTGGAGCAGCGGGCCGGGCACGAGGTGACCGAGATCGCGGCTCCCCAGGCGCCGGTCGCGGGAGCCGAGGCGGGTGGCGGGATTCCGGTGGCGCCGCTGGGGACGCAGGCGTACAACCCGGCGTTCGATGTGACGCCCCCCGAACTGGTGACGGCGATCGTCACCGAGGAGGGAGTCGTGTCTCCTGTGACGGCTGAGGCGCTTGCCGAACTGTGTGCCAGAGCCGGTCAGGCGGCGACCGGCTGATCCGGAAGCCGGGGCCACGCGTCCCGCCGAGTCACGAACCGCAGACAGTGACGCCCCCATACGACTATCGTCACAGGTCAGTGACCTCCCTCACCAGCGCCCCGGTCACTGTTACGAGAATGGGATGATGGCCTTTATGAAGGGACGAGTCCTTGTCGTCGACGACGACACCGCACTGGCCGAGATGCTCGGCATCGTGCTGCGTGGTGAAGGTTTTGAGCCGTCTTTCGTAGCCGACGGCGACAAGGCGCTGGCCGCGTTCCGGGAGGCCAAGCCCGATCTGGTGCTGCTGGACCTGATGCTGCCCGGGCGGGACGGCATCGAGGTGTGCCGTCTGATCAGGGCGGAGTCCGGTGTGCCGATCGTGATGCTGACGGCCAAGAGCGACACGGTCGATGTGGTGGTCGGGCTGGAGTCCGGCGCCGACGACTACATCGTGAAGCCGTTCAAGCCGAAGGAGCTGGTCGCGCGGATCCGGGCTCGGCTGCGGAGGTCCGAGGAGCCCGCGCCCGAGCAGCTCGCCATTGGTGACCTGGTCATCGACGTGGCCGGGCACTCCGTGAAGCGGGACGGGCAGTCGATCGCGTTGACGCCGCTGGAGTTCGACCTGCTGGTCGCGCTCGCGCGCAAGCCGTGGCAGGTGTTCACGCGTGAGGTGCTCCTCGAGCAGGTGTGGGGCTACCGGCACGCCGCCGACACCCGGCTCGTCAACGTGCACGTGCAGCGGCTTCGCTCCAAGGTCGAGAAGGACCCCGAGCGGCCCGAGATCGTGGTGACCGTCCGTGGTGTCGGATACAAGGCAGGACCCAGCTGACATGTCCGGAGACAGTGCCGCTTCGTCGCCCGGGCGGACCGGGGACGGTGCGGGGCGGCCTGTCGGGCGGAAGCCGGGCGGCTCCCGATGGGGCCGTCTCCTCGAGGGCGGGCTGCTGCAGGGCGGAGTCCAGGGCAGCCCGGTCCTGAGGCTCTTCATGCGCTGGGTGCGGCGGCCGCTGCTGCCCGTGATGCGGCTGTGGCGGCGCAACATCCAGCTCAAGGTGGTCGTCACCACCCTGCTGATGTCGCTCGGTGTGGTGCTCCTGCTGGGCTTCGTCGTCATCGGGCAGGTGCGCAACGGCCTGCTGGACGCCAAGGTCAAGGCCTCGCAGAGCCAGGCCACGGGCGGGTTCGCGGTGGCCAAGCAGAAGTCCGACGAGGCCTCGGCCGGGACGGACGACGCGACCACGGCGGACGGACAGTCCGACCAGAACGTCATCGAGTGGATGAGCAACCTCGTCTACACGCTCTCCAGCGGCGGTCAGGGCGCCTTCGATGTCGTCACCCTGCCGGTGGGCGGCGACAGTGGCAGCGGGCGCGGTCCGCGGGCCTCCGGCGACGTCGACCCGACGGCCAGCGTGCCCGAGGACCTGCGCGAGAAGATCGACTCCAGTACGGCGGCCGCGCAGAGCTACACGCGCATCGTCTACGACGCCGACAGGGAGACCCAGCCGGCCCTGGTCATCGGCAAGCAGGTCAACGACCCCAACGGCGACCCGTACCAGCTGTACTACCTCTTCCCGCTCACCCAGGAGGAGAAGTCGCTCAGCCTGGTCAAGGGGACACTGGCGACTGCCGGGCTCTTCGTGGTCGTACTCCTCGGGGCCATCGCCTGGCTCGTGGTGCGCCAGGTCGTCACGCCGGTGCGGATGGCGGCCGGGATCGCCGAGCGGCTGTCCGCCGGGCGGCTTCAGGAGCGGATGAAGGTCACCGGTGAGGACGACATCGCGCGGCTCGGCGAGGCCTTCAACAAGATGGCGCAGAACCTCCAGTTGAAGATCCAGCAACTGGAGGACCTGTCGCGGATGCAGCGGCGGTTCGTCTCCGACGTGTCGCACGAGCTGCGGACGCCCCTGACGACCGTACGGATGGCCGCCGACGTCATCCATGACGCGCGCGAGGACTTCGACCCGATGACCGCGCGGTCGGCCGAGCTGCTCGCCGACCAGCTGGACCGGTTCGAGACGCTGCTCGCGGACCTGCTGGAGATCAGCCGCTTCGACGCGGGCGCGGCGGCGCTGGAGGCGGAGCCGATAGACCTCAGGGAGGTCGTACGGCGCGTGGTCGGCGGGGCCGCACCATTGGCCGAGCGCAAGGGGACGACGGTGCGGATCGTCGGCGACCAGCAGCCCGTCGTCGCCGAGGCGGACGCCCGGCGGGTGGAGCGGGTGCTGCGCAACCTCGTGGTCAACGCCGTGGAGCACGGCGAGGGCAAGGACGTCGTCGTCAAGCTCGCCTCGGCGGGCGGGGCCGTCGCGATCGCGGTGCGCGACTACGGCGTGGGGCTCAAGCCGGGTGAGGCCACGCGCGTGTTCAGCCGTTTCTGGCGGGCCGACCCGGCACGCGCGCGTACCACCGGCGGTACCGGTCTCGGGCTGTCCATCGCCCTGGAGGACGCACGGCTGCACGGCGGCTGGCTGCAGGCGTGGGGTGAGCCGGGCGGCGGCTCGCAGTTCCGGCTGACGCTGCCCAGGACGGCCGACGAGCCGCTCAGGGGCTCGCCGATACCGCTGGAGCCCAAGGACTCGCGCCGCAATCGCGGGCTCGACGAAGCCGGTCTGCCGCGCGGGGGCGTCGACAAGAGCGCGACCGTGCCGGTCCAGTCGGTGGGCGACCAGGTGACCTCGCGGGATCCGATCCGGTCCGCCGCGGTCGCGCCCACGGCCGATCCGACGGCGTTGCCGGGCAACGGCGCGCGCGTGGTGCCCCGGCCCGCCTCGGGCGCGCGAGGGCAGAGCGGGGCGGCGGACGGCGACGGGCGGCCCCATGGTTCACACGGCGAGGGGCAGCCCAATGGTGGGGACGTGAGCCGGTCGCAGGACTCGTACGAGCAGGGGGAGGCATTCCGTGGGCGCTGACCGCGAGGGGGGCGTCCGGCGCACGCCGGGGCGCGCGGCGGCGTACGTCGCCTGTGGCGTCGTACTGCTGACGGGGTGTGCCTCCATGCCGGACAGCGGCGATCTGCGCGGGGTGGACTCCACGGCCCGTCAGGACACGCAGGTGCGGGTCTTCGCGATGCCGCCGCAGGAGGACGCCGAGCCGACGGACATCGTGCAGGGCTTCCTGGAGGCGCTGACCAGCGACGATCCGCAGTATGAGACCGCGAAGAAGTACCTGACCCCCCGCGCGGCACGGCAGTGGCAGCCGGACCGGGCCACTACGGTGCTCGACGACGGTCCCCGCGCCGACTACACACGGCCCGTCGACCGGGGAGAGACCGACGACGCGTCGTTCACGCTGACCGGCACCAAGGTGGCCGTGGTGGACACGCAGCAGTCGTACACGCCTGCCTCCGGCGAGTACCACGAGCCGGTGCACCTGGTGCAGGACCCGAAGACGAAGCAGTGGCGGATCGACAGCCTTCCGCAGGGTGTCGTCATGGGGAAGTCGGACTTCCAGCGCAACTACGTGTCCGTCGACAAGTACTACTTCGCCTCGGACACGAAGGCCGTGACCGCCCCGCAGATGGTGGCGGTGGCCGATCCGGTGTACGTCCGTGAGCGCGTGGATCCCATGACGACTCTGGTGCGGTCGCTGCTGAGCGGGCCGACGAGCTGGCTCGACCCGGTCGTCAGGACGAGCTTTCCCACGGGTACGGCGCTGCAGAAGGGTGCCGCCTCGCTGGCCCCCGACGACCGCAACACACTGGTGGTGCCGCTCAACGACAAGGCCGCCGGAGTCAGTTCGGGGCCGTGCGAACAGATGGCCGCCCAGCTGCTGTTCACCCTGTCGGACCTCGCTCCCGCCGTGGACGACGTCGAACTGCGGGCGGGAGACAAGCAGTTGTGCACCGTCGGCGAGGAGCAGGCCGAACGCGCCGCCACGCGCGGATCGGTGGAGGAGCCGGGGTTCCTGTACTTCGTGGACGGCCGGCACCGGTTGGTGCGGATTCCGGCCACGTCGGCCGGCAGTGGTGCCCAGGCCGAGCCGGTGCCGGGAGCGTTGGGCGAGGGGGACAAGGACCTGCGGTCGGTGGCCGTCTCGCGCGACGAGCACATGGCGGCCGGCGTCGGGCTCGACGGCAAGGCGCTGTACGTCGGTTCGCTGGTGGCGGGTGGTTCGCTCGGCGAGCCCGTGCTGACCAGTGCGGGCAAGGCCGCCGAGGACCGGCTGACCACGCCCAGTTGGGACGTGGAGGGCGACCTGTGGGTGGCCGACCGCAACCCCGCCGATCCGCGGTTGCTGCTGCTGGAGGAGGGCGCGGGGGAGCCGCTGACGGTGCGGATCCCCGGGCTGGACGGACGGATCAAGGATCTGCGGGTCGCCGCCGACGGGGTGCGGATCGCGCTCGTCGTGGAGAAGGACGGCCGGCAGTCCCTGCTCGTCGGGCGGATCGAGCGGGAGGGCAAGGCCGGGGAGAAGCAGACCGTCTCGGTACGGGAGCTGCGCTCAACGACGCCCGACCTGGAGGAGGTCACGACCATGTCGTGGGCCGGCGACAGCAGGCTCGTGGTGGTCGGGCGCGAGCAGGGCGGTGTGCAGCAGACGCGGTACGTCCAGGTCGACGGCTCCACGCCGGAGGGGCCGCCGCCGGCCGCGCTGACGGGCGTGAAGGAGATCGCGGCGTCCGAGGACGACCAGATGCCGTTGGTGGCGTACTCGGAGGACGGGATCGTACGGCTGCCGTCGGGGGCGCAGTGGCAGAAGGTGGACGCGGACGGGACGGCGCCGGTTTATCCGGGGTGAGTTCCGGGTTCGTCGGGTGAGGCGGCCGCTTTTGCCGGGTGGGGATCCGGTGGGGGCGGCCGCTTTTGTGTGGGGAAACCGAGGAAACCGGGGAAACCGGGGAAAGCCGCGAGGGAGGTCGCGGGGGAGAACCGTGGGGGAAGTCGCGGGGGAAAGCCGGGGGCAAACGGCTGTTCGTATCGGCGCGGGGTTTTCCACAGGGGGTTATCCACAGGGGTGGTCGGGCCGGGGCGGTGTTGGCACAGTGGTGGGCATGCGGGGGTGGTGGCAGGACCTCACGGAACTGGTGCTGCCGGCCGAGTGCGGAGGCTGTGGGAGGCCTCGTACGGTGCTCTGTCCGGAGTGCCGTGCGGCCCTGAGCGGGGCCGTACCGCGCCGGGTGCGACCGGTGCCGGAGCCGGCGGGGCTGCCGGCCGTGCACGCGGCGGCCGCGTACGCGGATGCGGTACGGGCGGTGCTGCTGGCCCACAAGGAGCGGGGGGCGCTGACGCTCGCGGGGCCGCTCGGCGCGGCTCTGGCGGGGGCCGTGCGGGCGGGCGTGGGGGTGTCCGGGGCGGCGCCGGTGCTCTTGGTTCCCGTTCCGTCGGCTCGGTGGGCCGTGCGGGCGCGGGGGCATGATCCGGCGCGGCGGATCGCGCTCGCGGCGGCGGGGGAACTGCGGCGGGCGGGGGTGCCGGCGCGGGTGCTGGCGGTGCTGCGGCAGCGACGGGCCGTGGCCGACCAGGCGGGGCTCAACTCCCGGGAACGACTGGAGAATCTCGCGGGCGCGCTGACCGTCGTGCCGGGCGGGGGACGGTTGCTGGCGGCGGGGCGGGTCGTGCTGGTCGACGACGTGATGACGACGGGCGCGTCCCTGGCAGAGGCGGCGCGGGCTGTTCGGGAGGCGTGGGGGCGGGAGGGGGCTTGGTATGGCGATCGTCGGGAGGGCGGTGCGGGGGCGGAGGTCGGCTACGGCGAGGGCTGGGCCCTGGGTGGGCGCGGTGCTGGTCGGGAGGGGGTTGCGTACGACGGCGGTCAGGAGGGGGTCGGGTATGGCGGGGGTTCGGAGGGGGCTCTGTACGGCGGGGGTCGGGGGCGGGGCGCGGGGGCGGAGGCCGGGTACGGCAGCGAGTGGGCTGGGGCCGGGTCCGGCGGTGGTTGGGGGGTGGCCGGAGACGTGGGGCGTTTCGAAGGGTCGGTGGGCAGGGAGGGGCTGGGGGCCGTCGGGTACCGGGGTGGTCGGGTGGGCGTTGCGCAAGGGGGCGTGCGTGAAGGCGGGGTGCGTGGGGAGGGGCGGGAAACCGGCGGGTGGGTGAGTGATCGGGAGGGCGGTGTCGTATTCGGTGGCGGTCGGGATGGGGGTGTGGCCGGGCGGGGGAGGGGACTTGGAGGGGACGGCGGTGGGCGGGGCGGTGCCGAACGCCTGGGGCAACGGGAGGCGGACGTGAGGGAGCCCGGAGGGAGATTCGTCGTGTACGGCGCGGTGGGTCGGGAAGGGATGGGGGAACGGATGACCGCAGCGACGGAGGAGGACACGGGCCGGGAGCCCGGAGGCCCCGCCGTGGCGGGCGCCCATGACATCTGTGACTGGATCTGCGCGGCTGTGGTCGCGGCCTCGCCGGATTCCTTCGAAATAAACCGGAACTGACTGCGAACTTGCATCGTTGCAGGTTACGAGAGGGTCTATTCACCTGAACGGAGGTACGCCGCGGTAGAGGGTGACGACATCCGTCCAGGCGAGATATGTTCGGTTGTGAGAGAAAGGCGCAGGCCACACCTCTCCCATCCGAATGCCGTCCCGTGGGAATTTTCATCATCACCCGTGCCGGGGGAATGGGGATCTTGCCCGCGGGGGAGGAGGTGGACGTCACCGAGTCCGAGGTTCCGGGACTCACCGGAGCCTGGTGCAAAAGGGAGATGCTCCGCATCGAGGCGGAGCGATCCGGGAACGGAGTTCTGCGTGGACATCGTCGTCAAGGGCCGCAAGACCGAGGTGCCCGAGCGGTTCCGCAAGCACGTGGCCGAGAAGCTGAAGCTGGAGAAGATCCAGAAGCTCGACGGCAAGGTGATCAGCCTCGACGTCGAGGTGTCCAAGGAGCCCAACCCCCGACAGGCCGACCGTTGCGACCGAGTGGAGATCACGCTCCGCTCCCGCGGTCCGGTGATCCGGGCGGAGGCGTCGGCCAACGACCCGTACGCGGCACTCGACCTGGCGGCGGAGAAGCTGGACGCCCGGCTGCGCAAGGAGCACGACAAGCGCCACACACGCAGGGGCGCACGACGGCTCACGGCCGCCGAGGTCGCCGACCACGTCCCGGGCGCGGCGACGCTCAACGGCAACGGACAGGCCGTTCACGAGGAAGAGTCGGACGGCGTGCCCACCAAGAGGATCGGCTCGCTGGAGATCCAGGGTGAAGGCCCCCTCATCGTCCGTGAGAAGACCCACGTCGCCTCCCCGATGACCCTCGACCAGGCTCTCTACGAGATGGAGCTGGTCGGGCACGACTTCTATCTGTTCGTCGACTCCGAGACCAAGGAACCGAGTGTCGTCTACCGGCGACACGCCTACGACTACGGCGTCATCCACCTGAGCACGGACCCGATGGTCGCCCGGGCGCACTCTCCCGCGACGGGTGACACGACGGGGAGCTGACCTTCCCGGACGACAGCCGATCAGGTGCCCCTGGAGCGCATGTGCGCCCCCAGGGGCACCAGTGTGCGACCACTTCGCGCCCCGCTCTGTCACCTCACTGTCGTCCGGGCATGAAATCATGGCCGCACCGGCCCAACCGGTGGGCCGTTGCCTTGGGTTGGCGATGGCACAGGACCAGCCACAGCCTTCAGGGGGAGGAACGATGGCGGACAGCTTCGGACCGCTGCACGGCGAGGACGCCGGCGACGGCGTCGTCGACATGGGCGCGGACACGGGCTCACCACGCAAGGAACCCATCCGGGTCCTGGTCGTGGACGACCACGCACTCTTCCGGCGCGGACTGGAGATCGTGCTCGCGGCCGAGGAGGACATCCAGGTCGTGGGCGAGGCGGGCGACGGTGCGGAAGCCGTCGACAAGGCCGCCGACCTGCTTCCGGACATCGTGCTGATGGATGTGCGGATGCCGAAGCGGGGCGGGATCGAGGCCTGCACCTCCATCAAGGAGGTGGCCCCCAGTGCGAAGATCATCATGTTGACGATCAGCGACGAGGAAGCCGATCTCTACGACGCGATCAAGGCCGGCGCGACCGGATATCTCCTCAAGGAGATCTCCACCGACGAGGTGGCGACCGCCATTCGCGCGGTGGCCGACGGGCAGTCGCAGATCAGCCCTTCCATGGCGTCGAAACTGCTCACCGAGTTCAAGTCGATGATCCAGCGCACCGACGAACGCCGACTGGTGCCGGCGCCGCGGCTCACCGACCGGGAACTCGAAGTCCTCAAGCTCGTCGCCACGGGAATGAACAACCGCGATATCGCGAAGGAGTTGTTCATCTCCGAGAACACCGTGAAGAACCACGTCCGCAACATCCTGGAGAAGCTTCAGCTGCACTCCAGGATGGAGGCCGTCGTCTACGCGATGCGGGAGAAGATCCTCGAGATCCGGTGAGATCTGCTGAGATCTCCTCAGGTCTATTTCCGACCGGTCAGCGCAGCGCCGCGATGAGCGCCCGGGTCACCTCCTTGGTGAGCGGCTCGTGCAGCTCCGGGGCGTCCACGCGCTCCACGCGGACGCTCGTGCAGTTCACCCAGCTCGCCGCCTCGACCAGGGCCTGGGCCACCGCCGGGGCCGCCTTCGGGCCGTCCAGCGTGATCTGCCGGGCCACCAGGGTCTCTCCCTCACGGGCCGGGTCCACCCGGCCGACCAGCCGGCCACCGGCGAGCACTGGCATCGCGAAGTAGCCGTGGATCCGCTTGGGCTTGGGGACGTAGGCCTCCAGGCGGTGGGTGAAGCCGAAGATCCGCTCCGTGCGCGCCCGTTCCCAGATCAGGGAGTCGAACGGGGACAGCAGGGTGGTGCGGTGGCGGCCGCGCACAGGCGCCTCCAGAGCGGCCGGGTCGGCCCAGGCCGGCTTGCCCCAGCCCTCGACGGTGACCGGCACCAGACCTGAATCGGCGATCACCGCGTCGACCTGCTCGCCCTTGAGGCGGTGGTAGTCGGCGATGTCCGCGCGCGTGCCCACGCCCAGGGCCTGTCCGGCGAGGCCGACCAGGCGGCGCAGGCACTCGGTGTCGTCCAGCTCGTCGTGGAGCAGGTCGGCCGGGACGGCGCGCTCGGCGAGGTCGTACACCCGCTTCCAGCCGCGGCGCTCGACGCACACCACCTCGCCGTACATCAGGGCGCGCTCGACGGCGACCTTGGCGCCCGACCAGTCCCACCACTCGCTGGTCTTCTTCGCGCCGCCCAACTCGGTGGCGGTGAGGGGGCCTTCCGCGCGCAGCTGCTTGACGACCTGGTCGTAGGCGCCGTCGGGGAGTTCGTGGTTCCAGTGCGGGCGGGCGCGGTAGGCGCGGCGGCGGAAGGCGAAGTGGGGCCACTTCTCGATGGGGAGGATGCAGGCCGCGTGGGACCAGTACTCGAAGGCGTGCGGCCGGGAGGCGGATCCGGCGGTGGACTCGGTGTTCCAGTAGGCGCGCTCCACCTTCTTGCGGTCCACTCTGCCGAGGCGGGCGTAGGGGATCAGCTCGTGGGAGCGGGCGAGGACCGAGATGGTGTCGAGCTGGACCGCGCCGAGATGACGCAGGACGCCGCGGACCCCGGCCTTGCGGTCGGGGGTGCCGAGGAAGCCCTGGGCGCGCAGGGCGATGCGCCGGGCCTCGTCGGCCGAGAGGTCGGTGGTGGGACGCGGGGTCGTCATGGGTCCGAACGATAGAGGCCGGCACTGACAACGGGGCCTGAGCTGCGGATCTTTCGCAAGCGGGGAGTCAGCGGGGCGCGGGGAGGTACGGCGTCGTCGACGGCAGTCCCAGGTCGGAGGGCAGCAGCGCTCCCGACCAGCAGTCCCGGCGGACGCCCTGGTGGACGATCGCGGAGCGCTGGACGCCCTCCAGGACGAAGCCGACGCGTTCGACCACCGTGAGCGAGGGGGCGTTGCCGACCTCCGCGCGCCATTCCACCCGGTCGACCGACAACTCGGTGAAGGCCCAGCGGGAGACGGTGCGGACGGCCTCGACGATGTAGCCGTTGCCGCGGTGTTCCTTGACGCCCCAGTAGCCGACCTCGACCGTGCCCACGGAGCGCATGGTCAGGCTCACCATGCCCACCAGGGGCTCCCCCGCGGGAAGGAACAGCCCCCAGGTGAGCATCGTGCCCTCGGACCAGCCCTGGGGGACGAGCCGGCCGAGGAAGCTCTCGGCGTGCTCGCGCAGATACGGCGAGGGGATCGAGGTCCAGCGCTGGATGTCGGGGTCCTGGGCGGCGGCGAGCACGGCGTCGGCGTCCTCGGGGCCTGGCGCGCGCAGGAGAAGACGGTCCGTGGTGAGCGTGACGGGGTCCATCGGCCGATTCTGCTCGGGAGGCCGACGAGGACGCCATCTTTTTGCCGTGCGTGAGCGGGTGATCACAATTCGCGCAATTCGTGGACGGGGCGCGGCACCAACCGCGTTCTCCGTCCGTTGTCCCCTTTGAAGCAGATTTGAAAGAGCTGACAGTCGGCGTACCCGGCAGGCCTCCCGGCGTGACCGGGTCCTCGCATACGATGGCCGTTGCTCAGCAAGCCAAATGGAAACCGACCGTCCCAGGCCCGACCGGCAAGGAGACCAACCCCCGTGTCCGTCCTCTCGAAGATCATGCGTGCAGGCGAAGGCAAGATCCTGCGCAAGCTGCACCGCATCGCGGGCCAGGTCAACTCCATCGAAGAGGACTTCATCGACCTCTCCGACGCCGAGCTGCGTGCCCTGACCGAGGAGTACAAGCAGCGGTACGCCGACGGCGAGAGCCTGGACGACCTGCTCCCCGAGGCGTTCGCCACCGTGCGCGAGGCCGCCAAGCGCGCCCTCGGCCAGCGTCATTACGACGTGCAGATCATGGGCGGCGCCGCTCTCCACCTCGGTTACGTGGCGGAGATGAAGACCGGTGAGGGCAAGACGCTCGTCGGCACCCTGCCCGCGTATCTGAACGCGCTGTCCGGCAAGGGCGTCCACCTGATCACGGTCAACGACTACCTGGCCGAGCGCGACTCCGAGATGATGGGCCGGGTCCACAAGTTCCTGGGCCTGAGCGTCGGCTGCATCCTCGCCAACATGACGCCGGCCCAGCGCCGCGAGCAGTACGCGTGCGACATCACCTACGGCACGAACAACGAGTTCGGCTTCGACTACCTGCGCGACAACATGGCGTGGTCCCAGGACGAGCTCGTCCAGCGCGGCCACAACTTCGCCATCGTCGACGAGGTCGACTCCATCCTCGTCGACGAGGCCCGTACGCCGCTGATCATCTCCGGCCCGGCCGACCAGGCCACCAAGTGGTACGGCGACTTCGCCAAGTTGGTCCTGCGCCTGAAGAAGGGCGAGGCGGGCAACCCCCTCAAGGGCATCGAGGAGACCGGCGACTACGAGGTCGACGAGAAGAAGCGCACGGTCGCCATCCACGAGTCCGGTGTCTCCAAGGTCGAGGACTGGCTGGGCATCGACAACCTCTACGAGTCGGTGAACACCCCTCTGGTGGGCTACCTGAACAACGCCATCAAGGCGAAGGAGCTCTTCAAGAAGGACAAGGACTACGTCGTCATGGACGGCGAAGTCATGATCGTCGACGAGCACACCGGCCGTATCCTCGCCGGCCGCCGCTACAACGAGGGCATGCACCAGGCGATCGAGGCGAAGGAAGGGGTGGACATCAAGGACGAGAACCAGACCCTCGCCACGATCACCCTGCAGAACTTCTTCCGCCTCTACAAGCGCCACGACCACGACGGCAAGGAACAGCCCGGTCTGTGCGGCATGACCGGTACGGCGATGACCGAGGCCGCCGAGTTCCACCAGATCTACAAGCTCGGCGTCGTCCCGATCCCGACCAACAAGCCGATGATCCGCAAGGACCAGTCGGACCTGATCTACCGCACCGAGGTAGCGAAGTTCGAGGCGGTCGTCGACGACATCGTCGAGAAGCACGAGAAGGGTCAGCCGATCCTCGTCGGCACGACCTCGGTCGAGAAGTCCGAGTACCTCTCGCAGCAGCTGTCCAAGCGCGGCGTCCAGCACGAGGTGCTCAACGCCAAGCAGCACGACCGTGAGGCGACGATCGTCGCCCAGGCCGGCCGCAAGGGCGCCGTGACCGTGGCCACCAACATGGCCGGCCGTGGTACGGACATCAAGCTCGGCGGCAACCCCGAGGACCTCGCCGAGGCCGAGCTGCGCCAGCGCGGGCTCGACCCCGAGGAGCACATCGAGGAGTGGGCGCAGGCCCTCCCCGCCGCCCTGGAGCGGGCCCAGCAGGCCGTCAAGGACGAGAAGGACGAGGTCGAGGAGCTCGGCGGGCTCTACGTCCTGGGCACCGAGCGGCACGAGTCGCGCCGTATCGACAACCAGCTGCGCGGTCGTTCCGGCCGTCAGGGCGACCCCGGCGAGTCCCGCTTCTACCTCTCCCTCGGTGACGACCTGATGCGTCTGTTCAAGGCCCAGATGGTCGAGCGCGTGATGTCGATGGCGAACGTCCCGGACGACGTGCCGATCGAGAACAAGATGGTCACGCGCGCGATCGCCTCCGCTCAGTCGCAGGTCGAGCAGCAGAACTTCGAGACCCGTAAGAACGTCCTGAAGTACGACGAGGTCCTCAACCGCCAGCGCGAGGTCATCTACGGCGAGCGGCGCCGCGTTCTGGAGGGCGAGGACCTGCAGGAGCAGGTCGTGCACTTCATGGACGACACGATCGACGAGTACGTCGCGGCGGAGACCGCCGAGGGCTTCGCCGAGGACTGGGACCTCGACCGGCTGTGGGGCGCCTTCAAGCAGCTCTACCCCGTGAAGATCACGGTCGAGGAGCTGGAGGAGGCGGCCGGTGACCGCGCGGGTCTGACCGCCGACTTCATCTCCGAGTCCATCAAGGACGACATCCACGAGCAGTACGAGGCGCGGGAGGCCCAGCTGGGCTCCGAGATCATGCGTGAGCTGGAGCGCCGGGTCGTGCTGTCGGTCCTGGACCGCAAGTGGCGCGAGCACCTCTACGAGATGGACTACCTCCAGGAGGGCATCGGCCTGCGCGCGATGGCGCAGAAGGACCCGCTGGTCGAGTACCAGCGCGAGGGCTTCGACATGTTCACCGCGATGATGGAGGGCATCAAGGAGGAGTCCGTCGGCTACCTGTTCAACCTGGAGGTCCAGGTCGAGCAGCAGGTCGAGGAGGTCCCGGTCGAGGACGCCGCGCCGTCGCTCGACAAGAAGGACGCGGTGCCGGCGCAGGCGGGCGCGCGTCCCGAGATCCGCGCCAAGGGGCTGGATGCTCCGCAGCGCCGGGACCTGCACTTCTCCGCGCCCACCGTGGACGGGGAGGGCGGTGTCGTCGAGGGCGAGTTCGCCGACGACGACGAGCCCGTGCGCTCCGAGGCGGACGGCCTCACGCGCGCGGAGCGCCGCAAGCAGTCCCGTGGGCGGCGTCGCAAGAAGTAGTCCGTACGGGCCGCTGGGCGCCGTGGCGGAGGGATGTCACGGTGCCTGGGGCGGAGTGGCGGAGTGACGTGACGGTGTCCTGAGGGGCTGTGGCGGACTGGCGCGACGGTGCTCCGAGGCGTCGTAGCGGAATGGTGTGACGGTGCCTGAGGTGCCGTGGCGGTGTGAAGGGCCGGGTTACCCGAAAGGGGTCCGGCCCTTCGGCGTGCGGGGTGTCAGTCCGCGTGGTGGGGAGCGCGGGGGCCGCCCAGCTCCACCGCCGTGCAGCGCCAGCGGAGGTCCTGGCCCTGTTCCAGGCGGAAGGCCATGGCGCGCAGCTGGTCGCCGGCGCCGATGCGGGCGAAGGCCTCCACGGCGCCCGGACGGGGGACGTAGTAGCCGATGTCCCGGACGACGGGGCGGGTGCCGCGGGTGCGCAGGGGGCTGCGTTCGGCGAGCCACGCCAGCTCGTCGTAGGCGCGGCCGACGGTGTGCCGGAGCATCGAGTGCACGGGGCGCTGACCGCTCAGGACGGCGAGGAGGAGGTCGGCGAAGAGATCGGTGGGACGGGGTTGGGGAGCCACCGGCCTGCGGGGGGTCTGGGTGGGGACGGTCGGGGTGGCGAGGGCGGTGGCCGCTCGGGTGTCGGCGGGCGCGGAGGCGGTGGGCCGAGTGGGGGCGGGCGTCGTGCTGCTTGTGGTCGTCGTACCGCCTGCTGTCCTGCCAGGGGCGGTCGTGTCGGCTGTGGTCCCGGCACGGGCCGGCGTGCTGGAGGCGGGCCTGGTCGAGGTGGCTGTGGTGGGCGCGGTCTCGGGGCGGTTGTCCGTGGGGCCCGTGCGGGGGCGGGGGCCGGGGGAGCCCGGTGGGCGGGCGTCGCCCGGGGAGGTACGGGTCGGGGTGCCGCCGGGGGTGCGGGGCGGGAGGTCGCCGGGGCGGCGGGAGTCGCGGCGGGTCGGCGGGCGGCCGGCGGTGGAGGGCTGCGTCCTGGTCATGACCTTGTTCATGGGGTCCCCGTTCGGTGGGCCCGGTTGATACCGAGCAGTAACTTCCTGGTTGGGGATCTTGTACGGGGCTGTGGACCTCGACAGCAAGGAAGCGGAGGCCCGGGTCGAAGGGCCGTGGAGTTCACCTATCAGAGTGAGTACGGGGGTGCCGCGGCCCGGGATTCCCGGCCGGTACCGGGTGAATTCCGGGCCTGGAGTGGACGCCTGACGAGGGGTGGGCGGGGACTCGAAAGGGGACGCCCGCACGTATCCTGAAGGTCTTCGCGGAGCCTTCCGGACCGCCTCCTCCGACCACGAAAGCGGCCAGCCATGCGCGTCTACGTCCCTCTGACCCTCCCCGGTCTCGCCGAGGCGTACAAGACGGGTGAGCTGGGGGCCGGGCCGCTCCTCGCCTACGCCGTCACGCCCGGCCTGCGGGAGTGGTACCTCTCCGACGACATCGAGGAGCTGGAGTACGCGGCGCTGAACCGGGCCGCGGTGGCCTCGCTGCGGCTGCTCGCGGCGGACGAGAGGGCGCCGCGGCGCCGGGTCGTGGTCGCCGTGGACGTACCCGACGGCGCGGCCGTCTCCGACCCCGACCGGGCGCTCGACCCGGTGGCGCTGGGCGAGGTGCGGGTCACCGGACCGGTGGCGCTGGCCAAGGCGGCCGCGGTGCACGTCGACTCCGACGACGCGGAGGAGGACGTCACCGCGGCGGTGGCCTCGCTGGAGGCGGCGGCCGCCGGGGACGACGACGCGCAGTTCGTGGTGGACGGCGCGGAGGACCACGAGCTGCTCTGGTACGCCACGCAGGAGATCCCGAACCTGGTGGGCCTGGGCGGCTGAGGCCGTGCCGCACGGGGCGCGGACCTCACGGCTGACGCGGTTCCGAACCGGACCGGCCCCGTGACCGGCGCGTTCCCGAGTGGATCGGCCCCCGCGGCAGTGGATCGGCCCCTGCGGCGCACGCGGGCCCGGGCTGGCGGCCGCCCTCGCGCTGGGCGCCCTGCCGTACGGGATTCCGCCTCAGCCGCCGGCGCCGGTCCCTCTCCCGTTCGCCCGCGCTCGACCTGCGGCTCTCTTGATTGTCAGTGGGGGCGGGTACGTTTTTGACATGGGGAAGCTGACAGGGGCGCACATCGTCTGGGACTGGAACGGCACGCTGTTCCACGACAACGACGCGATCATCGGCGCGACGAACGCCGCGTTCGCCGAGCTGGGGCTCGCGCCGATCACGATGGAGCGGTACCGGGCGCTGTACTGCGTGCCGGTGCCGAAGTTCTACGAGCGGCTGCTCGGACGGCTGCCCACCGACGCGGAGTGGGAGGTCATGGACGTGACCTTCCACCGGTACTACACCGAGCACCGCGTGGGGTGCGGGCTCACCGACGGTGCGGTGGAGCTGCTCGCGGGGTGGCGGTCGGCGGGGCGCAGCCAGTCGATTCTCAGCATGTACGGGCATGAGGATCTCGTGCCGCTCGTCCGGGGGTTCGGGATCGAACCGCACTTCCTGCGGGTGGACGGGCGGACCGGGCCGTCCGGTGGCAGCAAGGCGGAGCACATGGAGCGGCATCTCGCGGCGCTGGTGGGCGTGGATCCGGCTCGTACGGTGGTGATCGGGGACGCGGCGGACGACGCGGTGGCGGCGCTGGGGGTGGGGGCGCGGGCCGTGCTGTACACCGGGGGGTCGCATGGGCGGGAGAGTCTTGAGGCGGTCGGGGTGCCGGTGGTGGACACGCTGGCCGAGGCGGTCGCGGAGGCGGAGCGAATAGCGGCGTAGCCGGGTGGTGGGGTGCCCGGCGCTGGGGCTGGGCGTGGGTGGGTTTCGCTCGCCCGCGCGGGGCGGGGTGCCGTTTCTGTGGGTCGGGAGCCGCCCCTGCGGCACGACTGCCCGCAGCTACGGCGGACACGACGGCTGCTTCGCCTACGTCACCGGCGCCTTCGCCCGCAGCACCGTCAAGAACTCCCGCATCCACACCGAGTGGTCCGGCCAGGCCCGTGACGACACCAACGTGCCGTCGACCACGACCTCTGCGTCCTGGAACGCCGCCCCCGCCGCCTGCATGTCGGGCTCCAGCGCGGGATACGCCGTGACGCGGCGGCCGCGGAGGCCGTCGACCGCCGCGGTGAGCAGGGGGCCGTGACAGATCTGGGCGACCGGCTTGTCCGCGTCGAAGAAGGACTTGAGGATCTTGCGCAGCTCGGGGTCGTTGCGCAGGTACTCGGGGGCCCGGCCGCCGGGGATGACGATCGCGGCGTACGCGCCGGGATCCACCTCGGCGAAGGCCAGGTCGGCGGGCCAGGTGTAGCCGGGCTTCTCGGTGTAGGTGTCGAAGCCGGGTTCGAAGTCGTGGACGACGAACCGGAGCTTCTTGCGGGCGGGGGCCGCGATGTGGACCTCGTAGCCCTCCTCGCGCAGGCGCTGGTAGGGGTACAGGACCTCGAGCGACTCCGCCGCGTCGCCGGTGACGATCAGGATTTTGGCTGTCATGTCGGCAACGTGCATCCAGAAAAGGGTCTTGCCAAGGGGGTGTGCAGCATGGAGGACGCAGGTGACCGGTCCGTCGCATTACGGCGGATTCGCGCCGTCCGCTCCTGTGCAGACTGTCAAAGTTCACCACCCGGTTTTGTACACATACGGCTCATGACGGAGGCCCTGTAAGGAGCGATAGCCTTGGTGGCGTGATCAGCGCGATAGTTCGCGGGGGCATCGTCGCCCCTGCCCTGCGCCCGGTGCGCACGGATTACCTCCGTGGCCGGGCGGCGGCCGCTGGTCCTCGCGGGCGGGACAGGGTCGCAGCGGCCCTCATGACGCCACGTACACCCTCGTCACCGGCGCGGCAGAGAGCAGCGTCACACCTGCCGGGCGTGTCGAGAATGGCTGATATCCCCCCGCTCATCTCACCCTGCGGCATAGCGTCTGAGCAGACCGGAGACCCCGGGCCGTGGCGGGCAGCCGCAGGGGAAGAGACCGTACTTCCTTCTACGTCACGCAACGGCGCGCGACAGGAGCCAGAGGACAATGCAGACCAAGCTGGACGAAGCCAAGGCCGAGCTGCTCGAAAGGGCCGCCCGGGTAGCTGAGAACAGCCCGGTCGGGGGGCACCTACCGACCGGGTCGACGGACGAGAGCACTCCCGACCGGGACACCGTGCTCGCGTTCCTCCAGCGCTACTACCTGCACACCGCCCCGGAGGACATCACCGACCGCGACCCGGTCGACGTCTTCGGCGCCGCTCTCTCCCACTACCGGCTGGCCGAGAACCGCCCGCAGGGCACGGCCAACGTACGGGTGTACACGCCCACGGTGGAGGAGAACGGCTGGACGTGCACCCACTCCGTCGTCGAGGTCGTCACCGACGACATGCCCTTCCTCGTCGACTCCGTCACCAACGACCTGACGCGCCAGAGCCGCGGCATCCATGTCGTCATCCACCCGCAGGTCGTCGTCCGCCGCGACCTCACCGGCAAGCTGATCGAGGTCCTCACCACCCCGCCCACCGGTGACCTCCCGCACGACGCGCACACCGAGTCGTGGATCCACGTCGAGATCGACCGCGAGACCGACCGCTCCGACCTGAAGCAGATCACCAACGACCTGCTGCGCGTCCTGTCCGACGTCCGCGAGGCCGTCGAGGACTGGGAGAAGATGCGGGACGCGGCCCTGCGGATGGCCGACGAACTGCCCGCCGAGCCCGTCGCCCCCGACCTGCGCGACCTGGAGATCGAGGAGGCCCGCGAGCTGCTGCGCTGGCTGGCCGCCGACCACTTCACCTTCCTCGGCTACCGCGAGTACCAGCTCCGCGAGGACGACTCCCTCGCGGCCGTCCCCGGCACCGGCCTCGGCATCCTGCGCTCCGACCCGCACCACGCGGGCGAGGAGGGCCACCCGGTCAGCCCGTCCTTCGAGCGGCTGCCCGCCGACGCGCGCGCCAAGGCCCGCGAGCACAAGCTGCTGGTGCTGACCAAGGCCAACAGCCGGGCGACCGTGCACCGGCCGTCGTACCTGGACTACATCGGGGTGAAGAAGTTCGACGCGGCAGGCAATGTCGTCGGCGAGCGGCGCTTCCTCGGTCTGTTCTCCTCCGCCGCGTACACCGAATCGGTGCGTCGCGTTCCGGTCATCCGGCGCAAGGTGGACGAAGTGCTGGAGCGGGCCGGTTTCTCGCCCAACAGCCACGACGGCCGCGACCTGCTCCAGATCCTGGAGACCTACCCGCGCGACGAGCTCTTCCAGACCCCGGCCGACGAGTTGGAGTCCATCGCGACCTCCGTGCTGTACCTCCAGGAGCGCCGGCGGCTGCGCCTCTACCTGCGCCAGGACGAGTACGGCCGCTACTACTCCGCCCTCGTCTACCTCCCGCGCGACCGCTACACCACCGGCGTCCGCCTGAGGATCATCGACATCCTCAAGGAGGAACTCCACGGCACCAGCGTCGACTTCACGGCCTGGAACACCGAGTCGATCCTGTCCCGGCTGCACTTCGTGGTCCGCGTCCCGCAGGGCACCGAGCTGCCGCAGCTCAGCGACAGCGACAAGGAGCGCATCGAGGCCCGTCTGGTCGAGGCCGCCCGCTCCTGGGCCGACGGCTGGACCGAGGCGCTCACCGCCGAGCTCGGCGAGGAGCGCGCCGCCGAACTGGCGCGCCGCTACGGCAACGCCTTCCCCGAGGGCTACAAGGCCGACCACACCCCGCGCTCCGCGGTCGCCGACCTCGTCCACCTCGAGAAGCTCACCGACGCCGAGACCGGGGCCGAGGGCAACGACTTCGCGCTGAGCCTGTACGAGCCGGTCGGCGCCGCCCCCGAGGAGCGCCGCTTCAAGATCTACCGCAAGGGTGACGCGATCTCCCTGTCCGCGGTGCTGCCGGTGCTGAGCCGCCTCGGTGTCGAGGTGACGGACGAGCGGCCGTACGAACTGCGGTGCTCGGACCGGAGCATCGCCTGGATCTACGACTTCGGCCTGCGTATGCCCAAGTCGCAGAACGGCACCGGTGACTACCTCGGCGACGACGGCCGCGAGCGCTTCCAGGAGGCCTTCGCCGCCACCTGGACCGGCAAGGCGGAGAACGACGGCTTCAACGCCCTGGTGCTCAGCGCCGGGCTCGGCTGGCGCCAGGCGATGGTGCTGCGGGCGTACGCCAAGTACCTGCGCCAGGCGGGCTCGACGTTCTCGCAGGACTACATGGAGGACACCCTCCGCAACAACGTCCACACCACCCGGCTGCTCGTCTCCCTGTTCGAGGCGCGGATGTCGCCGGACCGGCAGCGCGCCGGGCACGAGCTGGTCGACGCCCTCCTGGAGGAGCTCGACGCGGCGCTCGACCAGGTCGCGAGCCTCGACGAGGACCGGATCCTCAGGTCCTTCCTGACGGTCATCAAGGCGACCCTGCGCACCAACTTCTTCCAGGAGGCCGCGGGCGGAAAGCCGCACGACTACGTCTCCATGAAGTTCGACCCGCAGGCCATCCCGGACCTCCCGGCCCCGCGTCCGGCGTTCGAGATCTGGGTGTACTCCCCGCGCGTCGAGGGCGTCCACCTGCGCTTCGGCAAGGTCGCGCGCGGTGGTCTGCGCTGGTCCGACCGGCGTGAGGACTTCCGCACCGAGATCCTCGGCCTGGTCAAGGCGCAGATGGTGAAGAACACCGTCATCGTGCCGGTCGGCGCCAAGGGCGGCTTCGTCGCCAAGCAGCTGCCCGACCCGAGCGTGGACCGGGACGCCTGGCTCGCCGAGGGCATCGGCAGCTACAAGACGTTCATCTCGGCGCTGCTCGACATCACCGACAACATGGTCGCCGGTGAGGTCGTCCCGCCCGCCGACGTCGTACGGCACGACGAGGACGACACCTACCTGGTGGTCGCGGCCGACAAGGGCACGGCGACGTTCTCCGACATCGCCAACGGGGTCGCGGAGTCGTACAACTTCTGGCTCGGCGACGCCTTCGCCTCCGGCGGCTCGGCCGGTTACGACCACAAGGGCATGGGCATCACCGCCCGCGGTGCCTGGGAGTCCGTCAAGCGGCACTTCCGCGAACTGGACCTCGACACCCAGACCGAGGACTTCACCGTTGTCGGCATCGGTGACATGTCCGGTGACGTGTTCGGCAACGGCATGCTGCTGAGCGAGCACATCCGCCTGGTCGCCGCCTTCGACCACCGGCACATCTTCATCGACCCGAAGCCCGACGCGGCCACCTCCTACGCCGAGCGCCGCCGCATCTTCGAACTGCCCAGGTCGAGTTGGGCCGATTACAACGCCGAACTGATCTCGGCCGGCGGCGGCATCTTCCCCCGCAGCGCCAAGTCCATCCCCGTCAACGCCCACGTCCGCGAGGCCCTCGGCATCGAGGACAAGGTCGCCAAGATGACCCCGGCCGACCTGATGAAGGCGATCCTCAAGGCGCCGGTGGACCTGCTGTGGAACGGCGGCATCGGCACGTACGTGAAGGCGTCGACGGAGACCCACGCGGACGTCGGCGACAAGGCCAACGACCCGATCCGCGTCGACGGCGCCGACCTGCGCGTGCGCGTCGTCGGCGAGGGCGGCAACCTGGGCCTGACCCAGCTGGGCCGGATCGAGTTCGCACTGCACGGCGGCAAGATCAACACCGACGCCATCGACAACAGCGCCGGCGTGGACACCTCCGACCACGAGGTGAACATCAAGATCCTGCTCAACGGCCTGGTCACCGAAGGCGACATGACCGTCAAGCAGCGCAACAAACTGCTCGCCGAGATGACCGACGAGGTCGGCCGCCTGGTCCTGCGCAACAACTACGCGCAGAACACCGCCATCGCCAACGCGCTCGCCCAGTCCAAGGACATGCTCCACGCCCAGCAGCGCTTCATGCGCCACCTGGTGCGCGAGGGCCACCTCGACCGGGCCCTGGAGTTCCTGCCCACCGACCGGCAGATCCGCGAGCGGCTCAACACCGGGCAGGGCCTGACCAGCCCGGAGACGGCCGTCCTGCTGGCGTACACGAAGATCACGGTCGCCGAGGAACTGCTGCACACCTCGCTCCCGGACGACCCCTATCTGCACGGTCTGCTGCACACGTACTTCCCGAAGGCGCTGCGCGAGCAGTTCCCCGAGCACATCGACACCCACCCGCTGCACCGCGAGATCACCACGACCGTCCTGGTCAACGACACGGTCAACACCGGTGGTACGACCTATCTGCACCGCCTCCGGGAGGAGACCGGTGCGTCGCTGGAGGAGATCGTCCGGGCGCAGACCGTGGCCCGCGCGATCTTCCGCTCCGGCGTGGTCTGGGACGGGGTCGAGGCGCTCGACAACCGGGTCGAGGCCGCCGTACAGACCCGGATTCGGCTGCACTCGCGGCGCCTGGTCGAGCGCGGCACGCGCTGGCTGCTCAACAACCGGCCGCAGCCGCTGGAACTCGCCGAGACCGTCGAGTTCTTCGCCGACCGGGTCGAGCTGGTGTGGGGGCAGCTGCCGAAGCTGCTGCGCGGCGCGGACCTGGAGTGGTACCAGAAGATCTACGACGAGCTGACCGGCGCCGGCGTCCCGGACGAACTCGCCACCCGCGTGGCCGGGTTCTCCTCCGCCTTCCCGACGCTGGACATCGTCTCGGTGGGCGACCGCATGGGCCGGGATCCGATGGACGTCGCCGAGGTGTACTACGACCTCGCCGACCGCCTCCGCATCACCCAGCTCATGGACCGCATCATCGAGCTGCCCCGCGCGGACCGCTGGCAGTCCATGGCCCGCGCGTCGATCCGCGAGGACCTGTACGCGGCGCACTCGGCGCTGACGGCCGACGTGCTGGCGGTGGGCAACGGCACCTCCACCCCCGAGCAGCGCTTCAAGGCCTGGGAGCAGAAGAACGCCGCGATCCTCGGCCGGGCCCGCACCACCCTGGAGGAGATCCAGGGCTCGGAGACGTTCGACCTCGCCAATCTGTCGGTGGCGATGCGGACGATGCGCACCCTGCTGCGGCAGCACTCGTAAGCGGTACGACTGAGCGGTACGACGATGAGGGGCGCCCCGGGCCGGATCGGCTCGGGGCGCCCCTCCTGACGTGGTGGGGGAGTTCAGGCCGCCTTCGGCTTGTCGGCGCCGCCGGTGAACTCCTCGTACGCCGCCATGACCTCCTCGGTCGGGCCGTCCATCCGCAGCTCGCCGCGCTCCAGCCACAGGACCCGCTCGCAGGTGTCGCGGATCGACTTGTTGTTGTGGCTGACCAGGAACACCGTGCCCGCGTGCTGGCGCAGTTCGCGGATGCGTTCCTCGGAGCGCCGCTGGAAGGAACGGTCGCCGGTGGCGAGCGCCTCGTCGATGAGCAGCACGTCGTGGTCCTTGGCCGCGGCGATGGAGAAGCGCAGCCGGGCGCCCATGCCGGAGGAGTAGGTGCGCATCGGGAGGGTGATGAAGTCGCCCTTCTCGTTGATGCCGGAGAAGTCGACGATCGACTCGTAGCGCTCCTTGATCTCCTCGCGGGACATGCCCATGGCGAGGCCGCCGAGGTAGACGTTCTTCTCGCCGGTCAGATCGCCCATGAGGGCCGCGTTGACGCCGAGGAGGGAGGGCTGGCCGTCGGTGTAGATGCTGCCGTTCTCCACCGGCAGCAGGCCCGCGACCGCCTTCAGCAGCGTCGACTTGCCGGAGCCGTTGGTGCCGATCAGGCCGACGGCCTCGCCCTTGTACGCGACGAAGGAGACCTTCTTGACGGCGTGCACCCTGCGCACGCCCGCCGCCTTCTCGGCCTGTCCCTTGCGCAACATGCGGTTCAGGGCGGCGGTGGCGGAGCCCTTCCCGGCGCCGGTGCCGTTGACGCGGTAGACGATGTCGACGCTGTCGCAGACGACGGTGGGGATCCTGCTGCTGTCGATGTCAGCCACGGCCGTACGTCTCCTCAGCCTTCCAGAAGTAGATGAACCCGCCGACGCCGGCGACCAGCGCCCAGCCCGCCGCGATCGCCCACACGTGGTGGGGCAGCTGGCTGGAGTGGAAGGTGTCGATCAGGGCGTAGCGCATCAGGTCGATGTAGACGGCGGCCGGGTTGGCCTGGAGGACCGGCACCACCCAGGACGGCCAGTCGTGGTGGCCCTTGGCCAGCCGGTCGATGCTCCACATCACACCGGAGACGTACATCCACGTGCGCAGGATGAACGGCATCAGCTGCGCGATGTCCGGGGTCTTCGCGCCCATCCGCGCCATGACCATCGAGACGCCCGCGTTGAACGTGAACTGAAGGATCAGCGCCGGCATCGCCAGCAGCCAGGACGCCGAGACCGGCACGCCGAAGCAGAGCAGGATCACCACCAGCGCGGCCATCGAGAACAGCAGCTGCTGGAGCTGCTGGAGGCAGAACGAGAGCGGCAGCGCGGCCCGCGGGAAGTGCAGCGCCCGCACCAGGCCGAGGTTGCCGGAGATCGCGCGGGTGCCCGCGAGGATCGAGCTCTGGGTGAACGTCCAGATGAACACGCCCGTCACCAGGAACGGGATGTAGTCCGGCACGCCCTTCTTGGTGCCGAGCAGCACACCGAAGATGAAGAAGTACACCGCCGCGTTGAGCAGCGGGTTCATCACCTGCCAGACCTGTCCCAGCTTCGCCTGGGCGTACTGCGCGGTCAGTTTGGCGGTCGAGAACGCGGTGATGAAGTGCCGCCGTGCCCACAGCTGGCGCACGTACTCGGGCAGGGAGGGGCGCGCGCCGCTGACCGACAGACCGTGCCGCGCGGCGAGGGCCGCGAGGTCGTCGTCGGCCGGGGCCGCGGTGGGGGGCGGTGTGTGGAGGACCTGGCTCACATCCGCTGCTTTCGCTCGGGGGGTGGGGTGCGTCGGGTGCGGCCCGTCGGCCGCCGGTCGGTTGGCCGGACGTTCACTTACGCTTCTCTTCACGTTTTCTTACGTCGGGACGGGACCGTATCGTCGCAACGTGAGCGTAGGTCGATCGGACGTCGGAACGCAACCGTTTCGTCGTGACGGATTACGTCGGGACGGAACTGTATCGTCGTAACGGTTCGCGTCGGGACGGCACCGTTTCGTCGCTACGCCCTATGCTGGACCGCATGACGACCAACGCCGACGCGCCACAGACCCGTACGCGCCGCCGTGCTCCGGCCGGAGCCGCCGTGCTCCGTGAGGATGTGACGGAAGCCATCCGGGGGGCCGTCTTCGAGGAGCTCGCGGCCGTCGGATACGCGCGGATGTCGATCGAGGGGATCGCGCGCCGCGCGGGCGTCGGGAAGACGGCGGTCTACCGCCGGTGGAAGTCCAAGCTGCACCTGGTGCTCGACGTGCTCTCGGAGATCGCGGTGCTGGGCCTGCCGGTGCCGGACACGGGCTCGTTGGAGGACGACCTCAGGATGCTGTACGAGGTGACGTCCCGGGCGCTGCGGCACCCGGTGGCCTCGCAGATCATCCCGGACCTCCAGGCGGAGGCGGCGCGCAACCCCGAGATCGCCGAGGCCTTCCAGGACGCGCTCCAGAAGGGCCAGGAGGGTGTCGCCAACAAGATCATCGTGGCGGCGGAGCAGCGCGGCGAGATCCGGCTGGGCTTCGACGACGAACTGGCCCTCGACCTGATCTCCGGCCCGCTGTACTGGCGCTCGGTGGTGGTGCGCAGCCCGAAGCTGCCCAAGGGGTACATCGCGGGGCTGGCCAGGGCGACGACGGAGGCGCTGAAGGCGCTGTGAGCCTTCGTTAGAGGCCGCGCTCCGGGGCTTCCGGGTCGGCGCGCAGGGCGAGGAGTTCCGGCGCGAGCACGCGGCCGCGGCCGCCCTCGCCGGGACAGGGCCCGGTTGACGGTGACGCGGGTGACGCCGAGGAGGTCGGCGAGCGCGCCCTGGCCGCCCGGGGGCGGGGAGAGCAGCCCAGCCGTCGGTGCCGCGCACGCCTCCAGCAGCCAGGCCGCCAGCCGGGCCTCGCAGGGCAGGGCGACGGTGTCGGCGAGCCGGTCCTGCTGGGCGCGGGCCTGGGCCGCCAGCAGCCGCAGGACGTGGGCCCGTACGGCGGCGGAGTCGTCCAGCAGCGCGGTGAAGCGGGCCCGCGGCACGGCCCGTACGGCGCACGGGGTGAGCGCGGTGAACGTCGCCGTGTGACCGGCGCCGTCCAGCAGCGCCACCTTGTCGAGCGCGCACCGGGCGGCCCAGGTGCCGAACCGTACGACCCGGCCGCCGGCGGTCGTGGCGGAGGCGGCCGTGCTGCCGTCGAGGCGGTCGGCGGGGGCGCCCTGCCGGTACAGGGTCTCGCCGGTGCCGTAGCGACGCGGGACGGAGGCGTCCCACAGGCCGCGCAGGACGGTGTCCGGGAGCGCGGCGAACAGGGGGGCATCCCGCAGGCGTCGCCAGTCGAACGCGGCGGTCATCGGCGCCCCCTTCGCCGGACTGTATCGCGCGATACAGCCCAGTACGGCGGCCAGAGCCCAGCCTCGGCGCACCGAAGCCGGCACCCCACCGACATCGCCGAGGCGGTCGCCTTCCTCGCCTCGGACGCGGCCGCCTGCATCACCGGCGACAACCTGACGGTCTCCGGCGGCGTGGGTGTCCACGCGCGCGCGTGAGGGGCGGTTACGGGGCTCCGGTGAGCCGCTGGGCGAGTTCCGCCAGGTCGTCGTAGCGCAGGACCCGGTCGCCGCATCCCGGCAGCGGCACGTGCAGGGGTGCCGTCCAGCGGCCGGGGATCGCGGAAGCCCCGTACACCGCGCCCGCGAGACCTCCGGTCACCGCCGCCACGGTGTCGGTGTCACCGCCCAGGTCGATCGCGGCGCGCGCGGCGTCCTCGTAGGAGGAGGTGGTGCGCAGGGCCCACAGGGCGGAGCCGAGGCAGGGCCATACGGCGCCGTTGAACTCGGTGGCGAGGTCGGGGTGCCAGCCGGGGGCCAGGACGGTGGCGTAGCGCGACCGGTGGTCGGGGTGCAGGGCCTCCAGGGTGTCCGGTACGGCGGCCGGCGGGTCGTCTCCGGTCAGGGCGACCCGGACCAGCTCGTGGAAGGCGGCCGTGCCCTCCCAGGCCGCGCGGTCGCCGTGGGTGAGGGCGGCGAGGCGGCGGCCCGCGTCCATGGTGACGTCCCGGCCGAGCCCCGCGAAGTACACGGCGGAGGTGGCCGCCCGCATCAACGCCCCGTTGCCCGCGGCACGTCGGCTCACCTGGAAGTGCAGGGCGGCGGCGAGGTCCCAGGGGTCGCCGCTGCCCAGTACCGCCTCCGTCTGGAGGCCGATGTCCTTGGGATCCGCGGCCGCCCAGCGCCGGAACCGGCGGAAGACGTCGGGGAGTTCGAGGCCGTCGCACTCCAGCAGGGACTCGCCGACGAGCACCGCCATCTGAGTGTCGTCGGTCGCCTCACCCGGGTCCCAGCCACCGCCTCCGCACATCTCGCCACCGGCGCCCGGCGCGGGGAACCGGGCCGAGAAGGCACCCTCGGGGCCGAACTCGAAAGGTGCGCCCAGGGCGTCACCGACGGCGGAGCCGATGACGGTGCCCAGGGCGCGGTCTTCCGGGGAGGTCATCCAGGCAGGTTAGAGCGGGGCCAATGGGACGCGCCAACGGGTTGGACGCCGGGCACGGTCAGCGCGCTCACCCCTACCCCCGCGCCGCCCCCGGATGCAGCCGTACCCATCCCTCCCAGGCCGACGTGATCATGTCCTGGACGTCGTGCTTCGCCTTCCAGCCGAGTTCTGTGGTGGCGCGGTCCGCGGAGGCGACGACTCGGGTGGGGTCGCCGGGGCGGCGGGGGTGGACTGTCGGGGGGCGGTCGTGGCCTGTCAGGGCGTTGATGTGGTCGATCATCTCGCGGACCGAGACGCCCTCGCCGCGGCCGATGTTGAGGGTGAGGTCGCGGCCGGGGGCGGACTGGAGGGTGCGGGCCGCCGCCACATGGGCCTCCGCCAGGTCGGACACGTGGATGTAGTCCCGGACGCAGGTGCCGTCCGGGGTGTCGTAGTCGTCGCCGAAGATGCGCGGGGGCGCGTTCTCGGTGAGCTTCTCGAAGACCATCGGGACGATGTTGAAGACGCCGGTGTCGGCGAGTTCGGGGGCGGCCGCGCCCGCCACGTTGAAGTAGCGCAGGGACGCCGTGGACAGGCCCGTCGCCCGGCCCGTCGCGCGGACCAGCCACTCCCCGGCCAGCTTCGTCTCGCCGTACGGCGACATCGGCAGGCACGGGGTCTCCTCCGTGACCAGCGGGACGTCCGGCATGCCGTACACGGCCGCGGAGGACGAGAAGACGAAGGAGGACACCCCGGCCGTCGAGACGGCCTCCAGGAGGACGCGCAGGCCCTCCACGTTCTCCCGGTAGTAGTGCAGCGGCCGGTCCACCGACTCGCCGACCTGCTTCTTCGCCGCGAGATGGACGACCCCGGTGACCTCGTGGTCGGCGAGGGTGTGCGCCACCTTGTCGGCGTCCAGCGTGGAACCCACCACCAGCGGTACGTCGGCCGGCACCCGCTCGGCGATGCCGGTCGACAGGTCGTCGTAGACCACGGTCTGCTCGCCCGCCCCGGTCATCGCCCTCACGACATGCGCCCCGATGTAGCCGGCGCCGCCGGTGATCAGCCAGGTCATGTACGGCCGTCCCCTCGTCGGTTGCCCCTGTGCGCGTATCAGTGAAGCAGGCCGTGGGCCCCGGCGGGCGCGGCCGGCGTGAGCGCCTGTGCGCCCCGGGAGGCGCGTGGTAGTGGCGGTGTCACCGTCGAGCGCCACACGCGCGTGCAGGACAGCACGGCGGCCGCCGCCAGCAGACCGTTGCGGACGACCATCAGCGCGCAGCCCGTCCAGGTCGCCGCCGTGACCTCGTCGTACAGGACCGGGTAGACGACGGCGGTCACCGCCGTCGCGGCCAGCAGCAGCGCGGCGACCGGGCGCTGGGTGGTGTGCCGGGAGGTCAGACAGACGGCGGCCAGGCCCAGCAGCCAGATCAGGTACTGGGGGCTGATCACCCGGCTGGTGACGGTGAACAGCAGGACGGCGGCGAGCGCCGCGTCGTACGGCGTGGCCTCGCCCCAGCGCCTGGCCCGCGCCCGCCACAGCAGCACGAGACCCAGGGCTACGGCCGTCAGCGCGAGGGAGACGTGGGCGACCGTCGAGACATACGGACCGGTGTACTCCAGCGCCCCGTACCGGTACCGCACCTTCCCCGGCCAGCCCGCGTGCCGGGCCAGCGCGAGCAGTGTGCCGCCGAAGGACTCGATCTGCACGCCCCGGGCGCCCTGGCCGCGCAGGAAGGCGAAGGGGTGGTCGAAGAGGGTCACCAGGAGGGCCAGGACGGTGGTCCCGGTGACCGCGGCCCCCGTCCACGCCGATCGGGCCGCCCGCCCTTTCGGCAGGCCCGTGAGCACCAGGACCGGCCACACCTTCACCAGCGCCCCCAGCGCCGCGAACGCGCCGCACGCGCGCGTGGAGCGCGTCGACAGCAGCAGGGAGAGCACCGCGAGGGCGGTGACCTGGACGTCGTAACGGGCGAGCGGGACGTGCAGGAGGAGGGGGAGGCCGCAGATCCAGAAGGCCGCGCCGAGGAGGGTACGGCCTTCACGCGTGCCCGCGCGGGTCAGCGCCAGCGCGATCACCGCGTCCGCGGCCAGGGTCAGCGCCACGAACCCCTGGAGGTAGCTCAGACCCGGCAGCAGCGCGGGGGAGAGCAGGACGGGGCCCGCGCCCGGCGGGTACTGCCAGAGCGGGTCGTGCACCGGGAAGGCGCCGTGGGTGAGGACGCCGTACCAGTGGCCGTACAGCCCCGAGACCTCGCGCGTGACGTCGCCGTGGCCCAGCACGCGCAGTCGGTCGTGGGCGAGGAGCCACAGCATCAGGGCGCGGGTGGTGAGCCAGGCGAGGGCCGGCGCGGCGCGGGGATGTCTCACACCGGCGGATCGTAAGCGGGCATATGCCGCACCGGTGCCAAAGCGTGCCTAGATTTCGGTAAGGGTCAGGCTCCCTCGGCCGCCCGCGCCTCCGTCTGCGCCACGGCGTCCATCCGCGCGGTCAGCTCGTCGAGGCGGGTGCGCAGCTCGCGGATCTCGGTCACGTCGAAGCCGGTCGCGGCGGCGATCCGGCGCGGCACCTGGAGCGCCTGCTCGCGCAGGGCCGTCCCGGAGTCGGTCAGCCGCACCTCCACCGAGCGCTCGTCGCGGGCGCTGCGCTCACGCCGTACCAGACCCGCCGCCTCCAGGCGTTTGAGCAGCGGCGACAGGGTGCCGGAGTCCAGCCGCAGGTGTTCGCCCAGCTTCTTGACCGGCAGGTCGCCGTGCTCCCACAGCACGAGCATCACGAGGTACTGGGGGTAGGTCAGCCCCAGGTCCTTGAGGATCACGCGGTAGACGCCGTTGAAGGCGCGGGACGCGGCGTGCAGGGAGAAGCAGATCTGCTGGTCGAGGCGGAGCCAGTCGGTGGTGGGCGAGGTGGTCATGGCTCCAGGGTAGCTCGTGCGAGCCATTTAGTTGTGCACAATTGAATTGTGTGCTCTACTTGTCGTCGTGAGGCGGCCGCGGGAAGGCCGCCGGAACCGACTTCGAGAGGGATGGTCTTCCATGGACGCGATCTACACCGCCGTCGCCACCGCCACCCACGGCCGTGACGGCCGTGCGTACACGAACGACGGCAAGATCGACGTCGCGCTCGCCCCGCCGGCGGAGCTGGGCGGCAACGGCCAGGGCACCAACCCCGAGCAGCTGTTCGCCGCCGGTTACGCGGCCTGCTTCGGCAGCGCGCTCGGTCTCGTCGGCCGCCAGGCCAAGGTGGACGTCAGCGACGCCGCCGTCACCGCCGAGGTCGGCATAGGCAAGCAGGGCGAGGGCTTCGGCCTCAAGGTCACCCTCCGCGTCGAGCTGCCCGACACCGTGGACGAGGCGACCGGCCGCAAGCTCGTCGAGACCGCCCACCAGGTCTGCCCCTACTCCAACGCGACCCGCGGCAACATCGAGGTCAACCTCGTCGTCGAGTAGGACGAGCAGGTCGAGTGAGTCGCTGTGATGGGCTCAGCGCCCCGGCCGCCCCGCCGGACGCCAGGTGGACGGGCGGCTCGGGGTCGGCCGCGACGGGCTGGAGGGCATACGCAACTCCCCTTGCCGGGACAGGTGTTCAGAGGCTCTCGGTGACGGCCCGCGGGCTCGCCGGGTGCGGCACGGTGGCCAGCGGGGTGCGCTCGGACGCGGCCGCCGCGGACGGCACCGGATGCCGCTCCGCGAGCGGCACGACCGGCGGCAACTCCGTCTCGCCCAGCACGACATGGCGTACGACCCGCTCGGCGGCGCGCCCGTCGTCGTACGGGCAGAATCGGGTCCGGAACGCCGAGCGCAGCTGGGTGGAGCGGGAGCCGCGCCAGTGGCCGGTGGCGAAGATGTCGGTCAGCTCGTCCTCGCTGCGCGCGACCGCGCCCGGCGGGAAGGAGCGCAGGTCGAAGTAGGTGCCGCGAGCCGCCTCGTACGCCGCGTGGCCGTCGTCGGGGGCGTGGATCACCATCGGCCGGTCCAGGTTGGCGTAGTCGAACATCAGCGACGAGTAGTCGGTGACCAGCGCGTCCGAGGCCAGGCACAGCGACTCGACGCTCGGATGGTCGGTGACGTCGATGACCCGGCCCGGCACGGAGGGCGCGAGCGGGCCGCCGTGCCGGTGGTGGGCGCGGGCCAGCACGACGAAGCGGGGGCCGAGGCGGCGCAGCAGCCGGTCCAGGTCCAACAGCGGGCGCTGGGTGCGGCGGTGGTCGCGGTACGTCGGCGCGTAGAGGATCGCGACCGTGCCCTCCGGGATGCCGAGCGACTCGCGGATCCGCCGTACGTCCTCCGAAGTCGCCCTCTGGAACACGTCGTTGCGGGGCTGGCCGTACGGCAGCGTGGTGTAGCCGCCGGGGTATACGCGCTCCCAGGTCAGGGTGGTGTGGCGGTTGGGGGACAGCAGGAAGTCCCACCGGTCGACGTCCTTCAGGAGCGCGTCGACGTCCAAGTTCCGTGCCACCGCCGGGCGTTCGCGGAGGTCCAGGCCCATGTGCTTGAGGGGCGTGCCGTGTTGGGTCTGTACGAGGACCTGACTGGGGCGCTTGACCAGGCGGCCGTCGAACTCGGTGTTGTTCACCAGGTACTTGGAGCGGGCGAGCGCTGTCCAGTACGCGGCCGTGCCGGGCGTGAGACGGCGGGCCGCGGTCGGGATCGTGTGGTGGTGGCGGGGGTCGGCGATCCAGGCGGTGCGCAGCTGCGGGGCGTACGTGCGGAACGCCTTCTCCAGCGCACCGGGGTTGCAGCCGTACCCGCGGCCCCCGTACGCGGCGAAGACGGCACGGTCCTCCCGCAGCGGCAGCCGCAGCTGGATCCGGTAGTGCAGTCGAAGTGCGGCCGTGCGCACGGCCTTTGACAGGCGTACGGCGAGGGCGCCGGTGCGCCGGCCCAGTCGCCTGGACCACTCCAGCGCGCGGTACGTGCGGTCCAGGCCCAGGCGGATCAGGGTGTCGTGCACCCGGGAGCCGACCGGGACCGGGTGGCCCGGGGTGCGGTGGGCGCGGTGATGGGCACGCGCCCTGCGGAGGAACTCGGCGCGGCTCTCGCGCGGGAGGCCGTCCCGGTCGGTGAACAGCGCCGCGAGGTGGTCGACCATGCGGCGGAACAACACCGGCCGCCAGCGGGCGAGTTCGGGGCGTGCGTCGACGTACGCGAAGAGCCGGTCGTACTGGTCGAAGACGTCGAAGTGGCCGACGTGGACCGTCCCGCGGCGGTGCCGCCTGTGGAGCACGCACACCCGGTCCAGGGTGGCGATCGACTCGGCGGTCATCAGGACCGGGTGGCTCCAGGGCGTGTCCTCGTGGCTGCCCGGCGGGAAGGCGAAGCCCTCGCGCTCGACGAACTCCCGGCGGTACACCTTGTTCCCGGCCGCCGTGGCCACCCGCAGCAGGCCCGGCCGGTCCTCCAGACGGAAGGGCGCCGGGCCCTGCTCGCCGAGGTGACCGCAGAGCCCGCTGCCGACGGTCCGGCCCGTCCGGTCGGTGAGCGCGTGGTCGTGGACCAGGACGTCCGGCTCGCCCGTCTCCTTCAGCCGGTCGGCGATCGACCGCAGCGCGTGCGGGGTGAGGGTGTCGCCGCCGTCGAGGAAGACCAGGTAGTCACCGGTCGCCTGCGCGATCCCCGCGTTGCGGGCGGGCCCCGGCCCCTGGTGGTGGTCCAGGCGCACCACCCGCATCCGCGGCTCGCGGGCCGCGTACTCGTCGGCGAGCTGCCCGCACGCGTCCGGCGAGCAGTCGTCGACCGCGATCAGCTCCAGATCCTCGTACGACTGCGACAGCACCGAATCCAGGCACGCGGGCAGGTACGCCTGCACCTTGTGGGCGGGGACGATGACACTGAACCTGGGCACGGCACATCCATGGGTCGGCGCGGGCGGTCGGCCCTGGAACGCCGGCCCATGGAGGTTGGTTACGCCGCGTGCGGCATATGGGGGACTGTCCCTCCAATACGGCTGTCGTACGGGTCAATCGGGCTGTCGTACGGGCTACTTGACCGCGCCCGCCATCACGCCGGACACGAACTGCCGCTGGAACGCGAAGAACACGATCAGCGGGATCACCATCGAGATGAACGCGCCGGGCGCGAGCACGTCGACGTTGTCGGCGAAGGCGCGCATCTGGGTCTGCAGGGCGACCGTGATGGGCTGGCTGCCGACGTTCGTGAACACCAGCGCGATCAGCATGTCGTTCCACACCCACAGGAACTGGAAGATGCCCAGGCTCGCGATCGCGGGCCCGCCGAGCGGCATCACGACCCGTGTGAACAGGCGCAGTTCACCCGCGCCGTCCAGCCGTGCCGCCTCCAGGAGTTCGCGGGGGATCTCCGCGAAGAAGTTCCGCAGCAGGAACACCGCGAAGGGCAGCCCGAAGCCGGTGTGGAAGAGCACCACTCCGAAGATCGAGCCGAACAGGCCGATCTTTCCGAAGAGTTCGGCGATCGGGATCAGCGCGACCTGCACGGGGACGACCAGCAGGCCGACCACGCCCATGAACCACCAGTCGCGGCCCGGGAACTCCATCCACGCGAACGCGTAGCCCGCGAGCGCGCCGATGACGATCACGAGGAGCGTCGCCGGGACCGTGATCAGCACGGTGTTGAGGATGGAGTCGGTGATGTCGCCGTTCTGCAGGAGCTTGTCGTAGCTGTCGATGGTGAGTTGGGACGGCTTGGTGAACACCTCCCACCAGCCGCTGGCCGTCATGTCCTGCGGGGAGCGCAGGGAGGAGATCAGCAGCCCGATCGTCGGCATCAGCCAGAACAGCCCGACGACGATCAGGAACACGCTGACCGCACCGCCGCTGACCTTCTCCACCACGCGGGAGCCGAGGGACTGCCTGGCCTTCACGGAGTCGACCGTGGTCATCGCCGCACCTCCCGCCTGAGCCGTCGAATGTTGAACCACATCACCGGGATCACCAGCAGCAGCAGGAACACCGAGATCGCGCTCGCCACGCCCGGCTGGTCCTCGGCGAAGCCCTTGCGGTACAGCTCCAGGGCGAGGACGTTCGCGTCGTCCTGGGAGGAGCCCGGGGCGATGATGAAGACCAGGTCGAAGATCTTCAGGACGTTGATCATCAGCGTGACGGCGACGACCGCGAGGACGGGCGCGAGGAGCGGGACCGTGACCTTGCGGAACACCTGCCACTCGTTCGCGCCGTCCACCCGGGCCGCCTCCAGCAGATCCCGTGGGATGCCCGCGAGCCCCGCCGCGATCAGCACCATCGCGAACCCGGCCCACATCCAGATGTACGCCCCGATGATCGACGGCGTCACCAGCGACGGGCCGAGCCAGTCCAGTCCGTTGTAGGGCTCCTTGAAGTTGCTCGCCGGGAGCCGGAGTTGAGCGCCGTCCGCTTTCTCGGAGAAGGAGAAGGTGCCGTCGTCGCCGGCCTTCACCGTCTCGACGACCTTGCCGTCCTTGACCGCCTCGATCTTCATCCCGGGGTAGCCCAGCTCGGTCGGGTCGGGCACGCCGAGCTTGCCCACACCCTTGCCGCGGGTGAAGTCCTGCCAGGTCGTGCCGGTGATCCGGCCCGGGTCGGCCTGGGGCGCCACGGCCTTCCGCGCGTCGCCGGGCATCTGGTCGGGGGCCACGCCCACCAGCGGCAGGGTGACCGTGGCGCCGGTGCGGACCGTGTCCTTGGTGATGAAGCCGCCCTTGTCGGCGACCAGCGGCGAGTCGCGGCCCGGGTGCGCCTTCGGGAACGCCGAGGACTCGGCGAAGGTGTCGTGGACGCCCACCCACACCGCGTTGGCGACGCCCTTGTCCGGGTCCTGGTCGTAGACGAGCCGGAAGATGATGCCCGCCGCCAGCATCGAGATCGCCATCGGCATGAAGACGACCAGCTTGAACGCCGTTCCCCAGCGCACCCGTTCGGTCAGCACCGCGAAGATCAGACCGAGCGCGGTGGCGATCGTCGGCGCGAACACCACCCAGATGATGTTGTTCTTCAGAGCGGTGCGGATGCCGTCGTCGGTGAAGAGCGTCTTGTAGTTGTCGAACCCGGCGAAACCGTCACCGGACTGGTCGTAGAAGCTGCGCACGACCGAGTACCCGATCGGGTAGACCACGAGCGCGCCCAGCAGCACGAGAGCGGGCAGCAGGAACAGCGCCGCCACGGTCTTGCGGGTGCCGGTCACGCTCTTGCGGGACTTGGGGGCGGGGGCCGGTGCGGCCCCCGCCGTCGTGGCTGTGGTCATGCCGTCAGTTCCCGAAGGCGGCCGCCGCGTCGGCCTCCAGCTTCGCCTGGGTCCCCGCGATGTTCGTCGGGTTCGTCAGGAAGTCCTGCAGGTCCTTCCACTCGCCCTTGCCGGGCGTGCCGCCGAACGCCTGCGGGGCCTGGTCGGACATGTCGAAGCGGAAGTCGTCGCCCGAGTCGATCAGCGCCTTGGCGATCTTCTGCTGCACCGGGTTCGGATACGCGGAGTTGTCCACGTTCTTGTTCGGCGAGAGGTAACCGCCCAGCTTGGCCTGGATGGTGGCCGCGTCCGGGGAGGCCAGGAAGGTCGCCAGCGCCTGCGCGGCCTTGGAGTCCTTCAGGATCACCGCCGCGTCGCCGCCGGAGACCACAGGGGCGGTGTCGCCGACCTTCGGGAACGGGAATACCTTCGCGTCGGTGCCCACCTTCGCGCCCGCCGTACCGATGTTGACCTGCGCGAAGTCGCCCTCGTAGACCATCGCCGCCTTGGGCTGGTCGCCACCGGTGAAGGTCTGGGTGACCGAGGCCGGGAAGTCCGTCTGGAGCGCTCCCTTCGCGCCGCCCGCGACGTAGTCCTTCTTGCCCCACACCTGGGCCAGCGCGGTCAGCGCGTCCTTCACGGACGGGTCCGTCCACTTGATCTCGTGCTTGGCGAGCTGGTCGTACTTCTCCGGGCCCGCCTGGGAGAGGTAGACGTTCTCGAACCAGTCCGTCAGCGTCCAGCCCTCGGCGCCGCCGACGGAGAACGGGGTGACGCCCGAGTCGTACACCGTCTGCGCGGTGGTCAGCAGTTCGGCCCAGGTCTTGGGCTCGCTCGCCCCCGCGTTCTCGAAGACCTTCGCGTTGTACCAGATCAGCGACTTGTTGGCGGCCTTGTAGTAGACGCCGTACTGCTCGCCGTTCACCTTGCCGATGTCCTGCCAGCCCTGCGAGTAGTTCTTCGCCAGCTCCGCCTTCGCCTCCGCGCCCAGCGGCTTGGCCCACTTCTTGTCCACGGCCTGCTTGATGGCGCCGGGCTGCGGCAGCATCGCGATGTCCGGGGGCTGGCCGCCCGCGACCTTCGAGCCCAGGAAGTTGATGATCGGGTCCTGGGCGGGCACGAACGAGACCTTGGCGCCGGTGCGCTTCTCGAACTCCGCGAGGACCTTCTTGAAGTTGGCCTGCTCCGCGCCGCTCCAGACGGCCGCGACCTCCAGGCTCGCGCCGTTCAGCTTGGGGAGGGTGACCGTGGTGCCGGTCTCCTTGCCGCCGGTCGCACCGCTGTCGCTGCTCTTGTCGTCGTCTCCGCCGCAAGCGGTGAGGGAGAGGGCCAGGGCGGCGGTGAGGGTGACCGCCGCGGTCCTCGCCGCCCTGGTCTTCCGGTTTGTGCTGCTCGTGCTGCGCATCACGACCCCGTTCTTCGTTCCTCGTCGAACGTTGAAGGCTGTCCCGTGCGGTCTGGTCTACGCCGGGAGCACGGGGTCGGCAAGAGCGCGTCTGATGTCAACCGGGGGATCGTGACCCCCTCGTGACCAGTGCGCGGGGTCGGGGCGGGCTGCCGTCGGCCTCGGTCACAGCAGCGAGGGGACCTCGGTGGCCGACACCTCCTTCGCCGCCCTTTCCAGGGCGCTGGCCAGCAGGGCCAGGTCCGTCGGGCCGTTGCCCAGTTCACGGACCGGGCGGCGGGTCGGGGGGTCGCCCATGCGGTCCCAGTCGAGCGGCACGACCGTGGGGCGCAGGGTCGCCGTACGGGGGATGCGGCCGGTGACCCGGCCGCCCTGGAAGGCGGTCGTACGGCCGTCGGGGCAGGTCAGACGGCCGCGGCCGGGGGACGGCTCGTCGGGGCCGGTGGCCGGGGGATCCAGGGCGACGCGCAGGGTGGCCCTTCTCGACGGCTCCGATTCCGCCGTACGGGTGTCCGGGCCGGCCGCGGCGACCAGGTGCACCCCGAGCCGCTCGCCCTCACGGGCCACCGCCTCCAGCGCGCGTATCACCGAGCCGGCGGCGGGGCGGCCCGGGGAGCCGAGCGGCGGGGAGACCAGCGCGTCCAGGTCGTCGACGACCACGACGAGGCGGGGGAGCGGCGGCGCGGCCTCCTGCTGCCGCCGGGCGGCGGCGGGACGCAGCCGGATGGTGGAGCTGGGCGGGGAGTCGAGGTCGGCGGAGGCGTCGGGGTGGGTGGAGTGGGAGCCGGTGCCGAATCCGGTGCCGACCCCGGTCGCGGCGCTGGTACCTCTCCCGGTGCTCGTGCCGGTGTGGCTGTTCGGGGGCGTGGTGGCCCGCTGCGCGACCATCCGGCCCGTCAGCTGCCGGCCCGTGTGCCATTCCGTGAAGTCGGAGCGGCCCAGCAGCTCCGCCCGGCGTTTGAGCTCGGCGCTCAGGGACTGGGCGAACTCCCGCATGCGGACCGGGTCGTTGGCGGTGAGGTGGGTCGTGACGTGCGGGACGTCCGTGCACACCCGCAGACCCTCGCCGTGGCCGCCGGCGCCCGCGCCCACGCTGTCGCGGCCGTCGACCAGGACGAGACCCAGCCGGTCGGGGCGCTCGGCCGCGGCGAGCGAGGCGACGACCGCCCGCAGCAGTTCCGTACGGCCGCTGCCCGCCGGGCCCTCGATCAGCAGATGCGGCCCGTCGGCGACGAGGTCCGCGCCGACCGGGCCGCGCGGGCCGGCGCCGAGCACCGCCCACGCCCGCCCGCCCAGCGACTCCGTGTCGTCGGCCGCGTCCGCCCAGCGGGTCATCAGCGACGCCGGGGTGGCCCTGGCCAGCCCCAACTCGTCCAGCAGCCGCGCCGACTGCGGCAGCGGCGCGGAGACCCGGGTGTGCCGGCCGGCGCCGGTCCCGTCCGTCCGCAACGGCGCCAGCGCCCGCGCGAACCGCTCCGCCCAGGCCGCGGAGACGGCGTCCACGGCGGCGACGGTGCCGTGGCCCACGGGGGTGGGGCGGGCGGCGTCGGAGGCGGAGGGGACCGTCTCGGTGCCGGGGCGGGGGAGCTGGGTGCTGGTGAGGGAGCCGTCCGCGCCGGGGTGAGCGGCACGCGCACGTGGAGCGGCGCCGTCGGCGTCGGCTCGGGCGGGACCGGACGGGTCGGCGGTGGGTCGGGGCGGTGGGGCGCCGAATCCGGACGGGTCGGCTGCGGACCGGCGGGGAGAGCGGGTGTCGGCTCCGGACCGGGGCGAGCGGGTGTCCGTCCCGTACGGGTCGGTGACGGTTCGAGGCGGCCGGCGGGAGCCAGTGTCGGCCTCGGACGGGGTGGTGCCGGATCCGGGCGGTCGGGTGCCGGTAGCGGTGCCTGTGCCTGTGCCGGACAGGCCGGTGTCGGCCCGGTACGCCCCGGTGTCTCCGTCGGTGTCCCAGCCGCTGCGCGCCGCGGCCGCGTCGGACGCGTTGCCCTGTGCCGTCGCGCCCCCGTCCACCGGCCTTCCGGCCGGGGCCACCCGCATCAGGCGCAGGGCCGTCGCCACGTCGCCGCTGAGCAGACCGACCGCGCCGCACTCGCGGAACGTCGGCGCCGCCGCGCACGCGGCCTCGTACGTCTCCGTCACCGGGGAGGCCGGTGACGCCGGGGCCGTCTCGGCCAGGCACACCACATGGATGCCGGCCTGCGGGCCCTCCGCCGCCAGCCGGGCCACCGCCTTGCGCACGTCCGCGCCGCCGGGGTCGCCGTCCACCACGACCACGGTGTACGGCCCCCTGAGGCCCTCGCCGTCCTCGTCCTCCCGGGCCCAGGACGGCCGGCGTGCGGCGCCCCGGAGCCGGTCCTGCTCCGACCTCGCCGCGGGGACCGTCGGGGGCCGGCCCGCCGTGTCGGCCAGGTGGTCCTCCAGGCGCCGCAGAAGCTCGTCGGTACGGGCCGCCGCCTGCTCCCGGTCGTAGGCGAGCAGGAGCCGGCAGTCCTGGCCGTGGCCCGGACGGACATGGGGGAGCCAGCCCAGCCAGGCCCACTCCGCCGTCCGCTCCTCCGTGGGGCGCGAGCGGTCCGCGCTGATCAGGACGAGCTCCAGGGCCTCGGGCGCGTGCAGCGCGGCGAGCTGCGCCACCACCGCGCGGGCCAGCCCCGCGAGCCGCGCGCGCGGACCGGCCAGACCCAGTGCGCCGGCCTCCCGCAGGTCCGCGGTGACCGGGACGGCGGGCAGCAGCCCCGAGCCGTCGGGGGCCGCGCGGTCGGCGGTGCCGAGCCGGACGGTGAGCGCCTCCGGGTGCCCCGGGTCGCGCTCCCACAGCCGTACGCCCGGGCCCAGCGCCGTCAGCAGCAGGGCCGCCGGGTCCGGCCAGACCTCGGGTGCCTGGGGGGCGGTGGCCGACGGGACGGCTTCGACGGCCGCCGGTTCCTCGTCGTACGCCTCCCGCCCGACCGCCTCCTGCTCCCCACGCCCCCCGGCCAGCCGCCGCGCCCACGCCCCGATCCCACCGCGCCGCCGCGAGCCGCCGGTCCCGCCCACAGTGCCTTTGCGGCGACCGGCTGCGGGGGTGTCGGGGGCGGAAGTGTCGGGGGGCTCGGGGGTCGACGAGCCGCGCGGGGGCGTGCCTTTGCGGCGGCCGGTCGCGGGTGCGTCGGAGACGGTGGTGTCGTGCCGGGGCGTGTCTTCCTGGCGGCCGGTGTCCGGGACGGCCGTGCCGCGCAAGGGGGTTCCCTTACGGCGGCCCGCGGCCGGGGAGTCCTCGGAGAGGCCGGTGTCGTCGAAGGGAGCGTCGGCGGTCGTACGGGACGAGGCGCGGGCCGGGTCCGAGACGGACGGCTGGTCCAGCCCGGGAACGCCGAAGCGGCCGGCGTGTGTGTCCCCACGGCCCTGTCGATCGCCGCCGGTCGGCGCGGTGCCGTCGGGGCCGTGGCCGCGCGGATCCGAGCCGTCGCGGCCGCCGCCCCGGGAGGGGGTCGTACCGCCGGGTCCGTCCCCGGGAACCGTCCGGTCGCCTCGGCCGACGAGGCCGGACCTGCCCGGGTCCTGGTTCTCGATCGGCGGCGCGCCCCCCTGCCCCGGCACGACGACCGGCGCCCCGGGGGCGCCCCAGCCGTCCGTGTCGTGGCCCGGGTGGACCCGGTCGGCGGACGGCCGGACCCGGGCGTCGACGCCATCGGCGGTCGTACGCGCGCGTGGCGAGTCCTCGCCTGCCCCCGCGGCGACGGGACCACCCCCACCGGCTACCGAACCGCCCGCCCCCTGCCCTCGCCGCGAGCCCGGCCCCTCTCCGGCGCCGCGGGCACCCTGCGAGTCCGTCCGGGGCCCGTGCCCCTGTCCCGCGTCCGGAGCCGATCCGGACCCGCGGGCGTCCTGCAGGTCCGTCCGCGCCCTGTGCCCCTGCCCTGTGCCCGGAGCCGGTCCGGACCGGCGGTTGTCCTGCGCGTCTGTGCGGGTCCCGTGTCCCTGTCCCGCACCCGGAGCCGATCCGGCCCTGCCGATCCCACCGGCGCCCGTCCGCCCCCCACGCGCCTGTCCCGCCGTCCCGTCCGCCTCGTCGCCCCCCACGCGCACGTGCCCCTCGCCGTCCGGGGCGACGCCGAGACGGTCGACCCCGCTCGGGGACAGCCGTAGGGCCGACTCGCCGATCCTCAGGAGCGCCCCCGGAGGGAAGCGCACCGGGTGGGGGCCCACGCGGGTGCCGTCCAGGAGGGTGCCGTTGGTGGAGCCGAGGTCGGCGACCGCGACGCGGCCGTCGGGGTCGACGGTGATCGCGCAGTGCAGGCGGGAGACGTCCGGGTCGTCCAGCGGGACGTCCGCGTCGGCGGAGCGGCCGATGTGGATCTGGCCGCCGTGCAGGAGGTGGACACCGCCCGCGTCCGGGCCCGCGACCACATGGAGCTGGGTCGGGGCGTCGTCCAGCTCGGGGTGGGGCTCGGGGGCGGCCGGGGCGCCCAGGGACAGCACGGCGCCGTCGATCAGCGGGGGCTCGCCCAGGGTGGCGCGGCGGTCGTCGAGCCGCTCGCCGTCGGCGAACAGCACCACCGGGCCGTCGCCGGCCGAGACCGCCGAGGCGAGGGCCGAGGCCACCGCGGCCAGGGCGGTGCCGACGGGAGCCGTGACCAGCACGTCGCAGCTCGCGGCGCGGCCCCGGGCCCGGTCGGGCGGGCCCAGCGGGTCTACGACGGTCAGCCGGATCTGCATCGCCGTCAGCGGTCCCTTCTACGAGGTCCTCCTTGACTGGAGGCATCCTCGCACCCACCACTGACAACGCGCCCACCACCCGGACGCAAGTGATCTTGATTGGTCGGCTCTGCCCCTAAAAGTGCCTGCTCGGTGCGGTGTCCGTGATCACTTGAGATCGGTCACGTTCACGGTTGGCAACCGGGAGCCAGGGGGAAGCGTCTTTCCTTCGAACATGCGTGAAGGGCGGCACTACAGTTGGGTCGGAACGGACAGGCAAGCAGCAGGGAGCGCATGACGTGCGGCCGGTAGGCAGCAAGTACTTCCTCGAGGAGCCGCTCGGACGCGGCGCCACGGGCACCGTCTGGCGTGCCCGCCAGCGGGAGGCCGCGGGCGCCGAGGCCGCTGTCGCGGGCCAGCCCGGAGAGACCGTCGCGATCAAGGTCCTCAAGGAGGAGCTCGCGAGCGACCCGGACATCGTGATGCGCTTTTTGCGTGAGCGCTCCGTGCTGCTCCGGCTCACCCACCCGAACATCGTGCGGGTCCGCGACCTGGTCGTCGAGGGCGATCTGCTCGCCCTGGTCATGGACCTCGTCGAGGGCCCCGACCTGCACCGCTACCTGCGCGAGAACGGCCCCTTCAGCCCGGTCGGAGCGGCCCTGCTCACCGCCCAGATCGCCGACGCGCTCGCCGCGAGCCATGCCGACGGCGTGGTCCACCGCGACCTGAAGCCCGCCAATGTGCTGCTGCGGCAGTACGGCGGCCAGATGCACCCCCTGCTGACCGACTTCGGCATCGCCCGCCTCGCCGACTCGCCGGGCCTGACCCGCACCCAGGAATTCGTCGGCACGCCCGCGTACGTCGCTCCCGAGTCCGCCGAGGGCCGCCCGCAGACCTCCGCCGTCGACATCTACGGCGCCGGCATCCTGCTGTACGAGCTGGTCACCGGCCGTCCGCCGTTCGCCGGCCAGACCGCCCTGGAAGTGCTCCACCAGCACCTGAGCGCCGAGCCGCGCCGCCCCTCCACGGTCCCGGACCCGCTGTGGACGGTCATCGAGCGCTGTCTGCGCAAGAACCCCGACGAACGCCCCAGCGCCGAGAACCTCGCGCGCGCCCTGCGCACGGTCGCCGAGGGCGTCGGCGTGCACGCGAACTCCGCGCAGATCGCCGCCGCCGAGGGCGTGGCCGCGCTGCTCGCGCCCGACCCGGCCCCGACGGCCGTCCCGGACATGCCCGGCGCCGCCGACCCGACCCAGGTGCTGCCGCACGGCGCGGGGGCGGGCGCCTTCGACCCCAACGCCGCGACCAGCGTCCTGCCGCACACCGGCCCCGGGAACCCGCTCGGCGCGGCCGACCCCACCGCCGTACTCCCGACGAACCGCGGCGCGGCCGACCCGACCGCCGTCATGCCGCCGATGCCGCCCGGGCAGCCGGGACAGTACGGCGGTCCGCAGGGGCAGCAGGGCCGGCAGCCCGGTGGGCCCGAGGAGCCGCACCCCTGGCAGAACCAGTTGCGCGCGGCCCGGGACCGCAACGAACAGACGCAGGTCCAGTACCTCGACCCCAGCGAGGACCCGCTGCGCCGCCGCCCGCAGCGGCAGGCCGCCCGGCCGCAGCAGCAGCGGCCCCAACAGCAGCAGCCGCAGCAGCAGCGGCCCCAGCAGGGCGGTTACGGCCGTCAGCCGCAGCAACAGCCCCAGCAGTACGCCGCCCCCGCGCAGCAGCAGCCGCAGCGGTACGCCCCGCCGCCCTCGCGGCCGGAGCCGCAGCAGCCCCGGCGCGAGCCGCGCGAGCCGCGGCAGCGCAGCGCCAACCCGATGAAGATCCCCGGGCTCGGCTGCCTCAAGGGCTGCCTGTTCACGATCGTCATCCTGTTCGTGGCGGGCTGGCTGGTCTGGGAGCTGAGCCCCCTCCAGGAGTGGATCGGCACCGGCAAGAGCTACTGGCAGCAGCTCGGCGACTGGTTCGACACGGTCACCGGCTGGATCGGGGATCTGGGCGGATCATCCGGTTCCTCCGGAACTTCCGGGCAGTAGCCGCACGACGAGGTTGGGGATTTGTCGACACCTGGCGGGTGATTTCCGTCTCCGCGGTGAAGGTTGGCTCTTCCGGCGCGTAGTTTTAACGACAACACGCGTCTGTAGGAGCAGTCTTGGGACGGAAGATCGGCAGCCGGTACACCGCCAACCAGATCCTGGGGCGGGGCAGCGCCGGCACGGTGTGGCTGGGTGAGGGGCCCGAGGGGCCCGTCGCCATCAAGATGCTGCGCGAGGATCTCTCCTCCGACCAGGAGCTCGTCGGCCGGTTCGTGCAGGAGCGCACCGCCCTGCTCGGCCTGGAGCACCCGAACGTCGTCTCCGTGCGCGACCTCGTCGTCGACGGCAACGACCTCGCGCTCGTCATGGACCTGGTCCGCGGCACGGATCTGCGCACCCGCCTGGACCGGGAGAAGCGGCTCGCGCCCGAGGCCGCGGTCGCCATCGTCGCGGACGTCGCCGACGGACTCGCCGCCGCGCACGCGGCCGGGGTCGTGCACCGCGACGTCAAGCCGGAGAACGTCCTGCTGGACATGCAGGGCCCGCTCGGTCCCGGCGGCGCGCACCCGGCCCTGCTGACCGACTTCGGGGTCGCCAAGCTCATCGACTCCCCGCGCCGGACCCGGGCCACGAAGATCATCGGTACGCCGGACTACCTCGCGCCGGAGATCGTGGAGGGCCTGCCGCCGCGCGCCGCGGTCGACATCTACGCGCTCGCCACCGTGCTCTACGAGCTGCTGGCGGGCTTCACGCCCTTCGGCGGCGGCCACCCGGGCGCGGTGCTGCGCCGGCACGTCACGGAGACGGTCGTCCCCCTTCCCGGCATCCCCGACGAGCTCTGGCAGCTCATGGTGCAGTGCCTCGCCAAGGCGCCGGCCTCCCGGCTGCGCGCCTCCGAGCTGGGCGCGCGGCTGCGGGAGCTGCTGCCGCTGCTGGCCGGGATGCCCCCGCTGGACGTGGACGAGCCGGACGACGAGGAGGACGTGGAGGAGGCGCTGCCGCAGGAGCCGGTGGCCTCCGGGCGGCCGGTGCGGCGGGGCGCCGTACCGCTGGTTCCGGGCGCGAAGCCGGCCGACTCCAACCGGGACACCCACACGTCGATGCGGGTACCGGCGCCGGACGAGCTGGCCGGGGGCGCGCGGGGGACGGCGCGGGTGCCGCGCGCCGCGGGTGCGCCGCGGCCCGGGTCCGCGCGGAACCGGGTGGTCGCGCGGCGGCGCCGGGTGGCGCTGGGTATCGGGGCGCTCGTACTGGCCGTCGCCGCGGGGATCGGGGTGTGGGCGGCCACGGACGACGCGGGGGCGACGCCGCAGGACACGCGGAACTCGGCGCCCGCCTCGCCGTGAGGGGTGGTCCACGCGGGGTGCTCTGCCGCCTGCGGTCACCCGGCGTCGGTCCATCGGCGGAGCCGTTAGGCTGGAGGGCGTGGCAGTCGTCGATGTATCCGAAGAGCTCAAGTCCCTCTCCTCGACCATGGAGTCGATCGAGGCCGTTCTGGACCTCGACCAGCTGAGGGCAGACATCGCCGTGCTCGAGGAGCAGGCGGCCGCGCCGTCCCTGTGGGACAACCCGGACGAGGCGCAGAAGATCACCAGCAAGCTGAGCCACCTCCAGGCCGAGGTCAGGAAGGCCGAGACCCTGCGGGGCCGGATCGACGATCTCTCCGTGCTCTTCGAGATGGCCGAGGAGGAGGACGACCCGGACACCCGCGCCGAGGCCGAGTCCGAGCTCGCCGCCGTCAAGAAGGCGCTGGACGAGATGGAGGTCCGTACGCTCCTCAGCGGCGAGTACGACTCCCGTGAGGCGCTGGTCAACATCCGCGCCGAGGCCGGTGGCGTCGACGCCGCCGACTTCGCGGAGAAGCTCCAGCGGATGTACCTGCGCTGGGCCGAGGCCAAGGGCTACAAGACCGAGCTCATCGAGACGTCGTACGCCGAAGAGGCCGGCATCAAGTCGACCACCTTCTCCGTGCAGGCGCCGTACGCCTATGGGACCTTGTCCGTCGAGCAGGGCACCCACCGGCTCGTGCGCATCTCGCCCTTCGACAACCAGGGCCGCCGGCAGACCTCCTTCGCGGGTGTCGAGATCCTGCCCGTGGTCGAGCAGACCGACCACATCGAGATCGACGAGTCCGAGCTGCGCGTGGACGTCTACCGGTCCTCCGGGCCCGGCGGACAGGGCGTCAACACCACCGACTCCGCGGTGCGCCTGACCCACCTGCCCACCGGCATCGTCGTCTCCTGCCAGAACGAGCGGTCGCAGATCCAGAACAAGGCGACCGCGATGAACGTCCTCCAGGCCAAGCTGCTGGAACGGCAGCGCCAGGAGGAGCGGGCCAAGATGGACGCCCTCAAGGACGGCGGCAGCTCCTGGGGCAACCAGATGCGGTCGTACGTCCTGCACCCGTACCAGATGGTCAAGGACCTGCGTACGGAGTTCGAGGTCGGCAACCCCGAGGCTGTCTTCAACGGCGAGATCGACGGTTTCATCGAGGCCGGAATTCGCTGGCGCAAGCAGCAGGAGAAGTAACTTTGTCGACTTGACCCCGTTTACGCAACTGCCGTCCAGTGGGCGGCAGTTTGCGTGATGTCTGGGTTTTACATCACACTCACAGACTCCCCCCTCCGGCAAACCCTTCCGAGTCGGACATCGCGCGCGCAACGCCCTTGACGTTGCTTTGAAAAATGGGAAGGGTAAAGCGCGGCATGCGTATCTCTGGGGCGCATGTGAACCGGGGGACTTGAGTACGGCTACCTTCCTCCGTCGATCACGGCCCCGAGCGCCGCCTCATTGACGATGAGCTACTGGGGGTAGCAAACACATGACGAAGAAGACGCGGGTCCGGATCGCGCGCATAGCCGCCGGTGCCGTGATCGCGGCGGGCGCCTCGCTGACCGCGGCGGGCGCCGCTTCGGCGCTCGACGCCAACATCGGCCTGAGCGTCACGGCCAACGATGACGACCCCTCGACCGGCGGCACCACGGGTGACACCACCGGCGGGACCACCGGAGACACCACGGGCGGCGCGATCGGCGGCGTGATCAGCGGTGGCACGACCGGCGGCAGCACGGGCGACACCACGACGGGTGGCACCACCGGTGACACCACCACGGGTGGCACGACGGGCGACACCACCACCGGTGGCGGCACGGGTGACCCCACGACCGGTGGCTCCACGGGCGGCGACGCCTCGATCGGCGGCCTGATCGGCGGCGGTGACACGACCGGTGGCGACACGACGGGCGGCAGCACGGGCGGTGACACCACGGGTGGCACGACCGGCGGCGACACGACCGGCGGCACCTCGGGCGGCTCCACCTCCGGCGGTTCCACGGGCGGTTCGACCGGTGGCTCCACGGGCGGCGACAGCAGCACCGGCGGTTCGACCGGTGGCTCCACCGGTGGTGACAACACCACCCCCGACGGCGGTGGCAACGACGCCGTCACTCAGGACGAGGGGTCCTCGGCGCTGACCGACACCGGGTCCGACGCGCAGGCTCAGGGCAACGGTGCCGAGCTCGCCGAGACCGGTGCCGGCCAGACCGCCTTCCTGGTGATCGGTGCCGCCACGATGATCGCCGGCGGCATCGGCTTCCGCGTCCTGCCCCGCCTCGCGGGCGGCCGCGGCGCCGCTGCCTGACGGCGGCGGTAGGCGGTCGTACGGGAACACTCCGTACACACGCTGTACGACGAGGGGCCCGGAGCGTGATCGCTCCGGGCCCCTCGGGCGTCTTCGGGACCGCGCCTACGCGGTCTGGTGGGCCACCAGCGCCAGCGCCGCGATCAGCACCGCGAGCAGGGCGATCAGCGCCATGGGGTTCAGGCCCGCGAAGGGGCTCTCCTGCTGCAGCCGCTGACGGTTCGCGCGGCACACGGGGCAACGGCCCTCACTCACGGGCGCGGCGCAGTTCGCGCACACCAGCCGGTCGTACGTCATGCGCGTGCCCTTCTCGCGAGTGCTTCCGTCCTTAGAACGCCTCCGCGTACGAGAACGTTCCCTTCCCTACTGTGCCAGGTTCCCCCGGGTGTCGCCTGTGAGCCGGAAAGAGGGGCCCGCGAGGGCGGTACAAACAGGCACATCCGATACCCAACCCGAACCTGTGCCTGCGCGCGTGCACCCGGGTCGCGTATGGTCACGCTCATCTACCCCCGGCCAACCGTGGTGCATCCGTGATCCGATTCGACAACGTATCCAAGGTCTACCCCAAGCAGACCCGCCCCGCACTCAGGGATGTCTCCCTGGAAGTGGAGAAGGGCGAGTTCGTGTTCCTGGTGGGGTCCTCCGGCTCCGGAAAGTCCACCTTCCTGCGGCTGGTGCTCCGCGAGGAGCGGACCAGCCAGGGGCAGGTGCACGTGCTGGGCAAGGACCTCGCACGCCTGTCCAACTGGAAGGTGCCGCAGATGCGGCGCCAGCTGGGGACGGTCTTCCAGGACTTCCGGCTGCTGCCGAACAAGACGGTCGCGGAGAACGTGGCCTTCGCCCAGGAGGTCATCGGCAAGTCCCGAGGCGAGATCCGCAAGTCCGTGCCGCAGGTGCTCGACCTCGTCGGGCTCGGCGGCAAGGAGGACCGGATGCCCGGCGAGCTCTCCGGTGGTGAGCAGCAGCGCGTGGCCATCGCGCGGGCCTTCGTGAACCGGCCCAAGCTGCTGATCGCCGACGAGCCCACGGGCAACCTCGACCCGCAGACCTCCGTCGGCATCATGAAGCTGCTCGACCGGATCAACCGCACCGGCACCACCGTGCTGATGGCGACGCACGACCAGAACATCGTGGACCAGATGCGCAAGCGCGTCATCGAGCTGGAGCAGGGGCGCCTCGTCCGGGACCAGGCCCGCGGCGTCTACGGCTACCAGCACTGACCGCCGTCCGAAGCGTCCACGGAAAGGCCTGAAGAAGACGCCATGCGCGCCCAGTTCGTACTCTCCGAGATCGGTGTCGGTCTCCGCCGCAACCTGACGATGACGTTCGCCGTCATCGTCTCCGTCGCCCTGTCGCTCGCCCTGTTCGGCGGGTCGCTCCTGATGCGCGACCAGGTCAGCACCATGAAGGGCTACTGGTACGACAAGGTCAACGTCTCGATCTTCCTCTGCAACAAGAGCGACGCCGAGTCCGACCCGAACTGCGCCAAGGGCGCGGTCACCGAGGACCAGAAGAAGGACGTCCTGTCCGACCTGGACAAGATGTCGGTGGTCGAGAAGGTCACGTACGAGTCCCAGGACGAGGCCTACAAGCACTACAAGGAGCAGTTCGGCGACTCCCCGCTGGCGGCGTCCCTGACGCCGGACCAGATGCAGGAGTCGTACCGGATCAAGCTCAAGGACCCGGAGAAGTACCAGGTCATCGCGACCGCCTTCAACGGGCGCGACGGCGTGCAGTCCGTGCAGGACCAGAAGGGCATCCTGGACAACCTCTTCGGGCTGCTCAACGGCATGAACTGGGCGGCGCTGATGGTCATGGTGCTGATGCTGGTCGTGGCGCTGATGCTGATCGTCAATACCGTGCGCGTCTCGGCGTTCAGCCGTAGGCGCGAGACCGGCATCATGCGGCTCGTCGGCGCCTCCGGCTTCTACATCCAGGCGCCGTTCATCGCGGAGGCCGCGGTCGCCGGGCTCATCGGCGGTGTGGTCGCCTGCGGCTTCCTGGTGATCGCCCGGTACTTCCTCATCGACCACGGCCTCGCCCTGTCCCAGAAGCTCAACCTGATCAACTTCATCGGCTGGGACGCGGTCCTCACCAAGCTCCCCCTGATCCTCGCCGCGAGCCTCCTGATGCCGGCGCTGGCGGCGTTCTTCGCGCTGCGCAAGTACCTGAAGGTGTGACACATGCCAAGAGGGCCGTACGGGCAACCGCCCGTGCGGCCCTTCCCCTTGTCCTAGACTCACCGGCATGTCAGGCCGAGACCTGTTCTGTCAGCCCCGCCGTGTGCGCCGCGGGGCGGCTCTGACGTTGGTGTTCGCGAGTGTGCTGGTGGCCGGGGCGGCCACCGGGGCGTTGCCGGACACGGAGCGCGGGGAGCGCAAGTCCGCTGCCGACAGCGCGCGTTCGGCCTCTCCCGCCGGGCACCACGAGAGCGTGACGCAGGCGGCCGAGGAGGCCGTGGCCGACGGGAAGTCGCCGATGGAGGCGGCCGAGCGGGCCGTGAGCCGGAGCGGGGACCGCTGGGGGGCCGTCTACTCCCGTGGCGAGTACGAGGAGTTCGAGGAGGCCCTCGACGGGCTGTACACCGGCGTCGGACTGTGGGCGCGGCGCGAGCGGGACGGCCGTATCGAGGTCACCAAGGTGCAGTCGGGGTCGCCCGCGGCCGGTGCCGGGATCCACAAGGGCGATCTGCTGCGCAGCGTCGACGGGCAGCGGGTCGACGGGCGGCCGGTCACCGAGGTGGTCTCCTTACTGCGCGGTGACGCCACGGACGCGGCCGCCGGCACGACCGTACGGCTGGGTCTGGAGCGGGGCACACGCGCGTGGAGCGAGACCGTGCGGCGCGCTCTGCTGTCCACGGACTCGGTCACTGTTCGAGAGCTCGACGACGGGATCACCGTCATCAAGATCGCGGCGTTCACCAAGGGGTCCGGGGAGGCCGTACGGGACGCCGTGCGGGAGGCGCCGGCCGGGGCGGGCGTCGTTCTCGATCTGCGCGGGAACTCCGGGGGGCTGGTCTCCGAGGCCGTCACCGCCGCGTCCGCGTTTCTCGACGGGGGGCTGGTCGCGACGTACGACGTCGACGGGCGGCAGCGGGCGCTGCACGCGGAGACCGGTGGGGATACGGCGAGACCGCTGGTCGCTCTGGTCGACGGGGGGACCATGAGTGCGGCCGAGTTGCTCACCGGGGCGTTGCAGGACCGGGGGCGGGCCGTTGTCGTGGGGTCGCGGACGTTCGGGAAGGGGTCCGTGCAGATGCCCAGCCGGCTGCCGGACGGGGTGGTGGCCGAGCTGACCGTGGGGCATTACCGGACGCCGTCGGGGCGGGGGGTCGACGGGCGGGGGATCGTGCCGGATCTTGAGGCCGATGACGGGGCTCTTCGGCAGGCTGAGACCGTGCTCGGGGGATTGGGCGGCTGAGGTCGTTGCTTGGCTGCGGGCCGGTGGGGGCTTGTCGCGCAGTTCCCCGCGCCCCTGAGTCGGTGTCCGCACCCCCTGATTAAGAGGTACCCCGCCACCCCTCCCTAGTGCGAAAATGGACGGCACTATGAGCAAGGGAATGTACGTACCGAAGGAGTCCCAGCCCAAGCAGGGTGGTGGGGGCGCGAAGGCGCAGGACGGGGAGAAGGGCGGCAAGCGCAAGATCGTCGCCCAGAACAAGAAGGCCCGGCACGACTACGCGATCATCGACACCTACGAGGCCGGCATCGTGCTGACCGGTACCGAGGTCAAGTCGCTGCGTCAGGGGCGGACCTCGCTGACCGACGGCTTCGTCCAGATCGACGGGGGCGAGGCGTGGCTGCACAACGCCCACATCCCCGAGTACGCCCAGGGCACCTGGACCAACCACTCCGCGCGCCGCAGGCGCAAGCTGCTGCTGCACCGCGAGGAGATCGACAAGCTGGAGTCCAAGTCCCAGGAGACGGGTCACACGATCGTGCCCCTCGCCGTGTACTTCAAGGACGGCCGGGCCAAGGCCGAGATCGCTCTCGCGCGCGGCAAGAAGGAGTACGACAAGCGGCAGACACTGCGGGAGAAGCAGGACCGGCGGGAGTCGGACCGGGCGATCGCGGCGGCGAAGCGGAAGCAGCGGGGCCAGTAGGAATAGGCTGGCACCGGCCCGCGTTGGTCACGTACGATGGGTACCGCACCTCACCGAGGGTGCGCGCCTCTCCTGGAGAGGCATTTTTGAAAAAACAACATGGGGATGATCGGTTTCGACAGCGGCTGTCGAAGCAGGGGAAGCGTGTCGAGGAAGCGGCAATGATCTCGTTAACCATATGTCGCAACCAATAATCGCCAATACCAAGAGCGATTCCCGCGCCTACTCCCTCGCTGCCTAATAAGCACCGAGTGTAGGCCCTAACGGGTGTCAGACCGGGGGTGTTCCCGACCCGGACCCTGGCATAATCTAGGGGACTAAACCACCGAGCCCGGTCACGGGGTTCGGTGGGAAATCAAACAGTGACTGGGCCCGTCGGCGACTTGTTCGCGTGATTGCCGGGGCCGAGAAAATCACAGCGAACTGCACACGGAGAAGCCCTGATTCAGCACCGTTGGACGCGGGTTCGATTCCCGCCATCTCCACTCGTCCCTCCGGGGACAACCCCATGTTCGCACCACGACGAAGGCCCCGCTGCTCAACGGCAGCGGGGCCTTCGTCGTGTTCGCGCGCTAGGGCGTTTCTGATGGCTCTTGGACGGTGTCTCGGAGCCAGATGACGATCGCTGCCGCGGTCAGGGTGCCGTTGAAGATGTAGTCGCGTTTGT
>NZ_JBEYVC010000052.1:0-57862 GCF_040643855.1 Streptomyces sp. NPDC047072
GGGCAGGACCCCGGAGGCACGAGACCGCTCAGGTGCTGCCGAGCGCAGGATGGACGTCAGTACCGGCCGGCCAGGGCGATCAAGGCGTTGACCCCTGGTCGGGAAGGCGCAGTTGCCCACTGCCGACCAGGCAGATCCCGCCGCTGCCGGTCGAATTCCCGAAGCCGCTCTTCGAAGGCGTCGATCAGCGCATCGTGCTCCTGCCCGGTAGGACGGGCTTCCCGGGCGACGCTGGACAGCAGTTGCTGGATGGCCGGGATCATCTTGTTGGTACTGGCGATGATGTACGGATGCACGTCCGCCGCGAGTGCGTCCGTCGTCGCGTACAGCTTCGAGTGGAGCGCCCTGTACTCGTCGCCCCCAAGCCGGGTGCCCTGCTCCCAGTGTTTCAGGACGCTCTGCGCGATCTCCGTGACGGCGGCTGCGTACCGGCGGTACTCCGCCCCGCGTACGCCTGCCGCGCGCCGGCGGCCCCCGCGAGTCGTCACACGCGCCGCTCCTTGCCGGCCACAAACCAGGCGGCGACCCGAGCGCGCCCGAACAACCTTTCGCGCTAGGCACCACGGGGCACAGTGAGGGGACCCGGGCCGCCGTGGTGGACAGCCTCGCCCGCGACGAGCAGCCGTAGTCCAAGGACGGTCACGTTCACTCACGTCCGTGCCCAGCCGGTCACTTCGTGCGGTCAAAGACGCTCAGTTTGTCCGGATCTGCCGCGGTCGGCGGACGCGCCCGGGTCCCGGTGCGATACTGGGCCGATGCCGGGCGGGACACAGCGCACCAAGTCGCCGAAGGAGTACGTGACTTCGGGCGAATGGCCCTACGCCGAGCTGGAGGAGTACCGACCTGCTCGTGTCGCCCAGCACGTGGCCCGGACCCTGAAGGAGGCCATGACGTACGGCGAGATCAGCGCCAAGGCTCTTGGCCGGGCCAGCGAGGTCAACCGGCAGTGCATCGCTAACGTCCTGCACGGACGCGTCTGGCCCGATCTGCTCACCGTCGCCAGTCTCGAAGAGACACTGCAGACCATGCTGTGGCCGCTGGAGGAGTCCCCGGCTGGCTGACAGACGATTCCCCCTCATCGTTTGCCCCTCAGCTTCCACCGCCGAAGAGGATCAACAGAGCACATGACCGCCCCCGCCCCCGTCCCCGCGCAGGAGCGCCGTCACCGTGCCGCCGCCGCATTCGGCTGCACGACCGGTGATCTGGCCGCCGGACTGCTCCGGTTCGCCGGACTGCCACAGCCCCCACAGCCCACCGACGGCCCGGCTGGCACCGCGCTATCCATGGCCCTGGACCTCGTTGCCGAGGAACCCCACCTGCCCGACTGGCTCGAACTCGCCCGGATCTGGATGTGGCACGCACGGCTACATCCCCTCACCGACGTCGAGGTCCTCGCCCCGCCGGCCCGGTCGGTACTACAGCAACTGGGCCAGTATGCGCAGGACATGGACGGCGAGACCCTGCGCGGCGCCACCCTCGCCCTGGTCCCCGACGGATGGCTGCTGGAGGTCTTGACCGACGCCGTGGAGGCGCACGCCGCCGGACCGGACACCGAACCGCCCGCACACGCCGTGCAAGACGCCGCACGGGACGCGGCCCTGCAGACCGCGGCGGAACATGAACTCGAAGCCCTCAGGAACGACCCGCCCTCCACCTGGGGAAGGGCGGCATGGACCGCCATGCGTGCCGCCTTGGTCGGGCGCCTGGCCTATCTGAGCTCCGTCTTCGCCGAGGTGGCAGGACTGCCGCAGGCTCCCCCGCTGACATGGCAGGAAACCGGACCGGGGTACTGGCGCGCCGTGGAGATCCTTCCCGGCGCCACTGCCCCGGTCGTCGTCACCGCACAGGAGAATCCAGCCCCCACGGACGACACCGACGCCTCACCGAATCTGTCCGTGTTCGGCCCCGTCCACTGGAACGTGACCTGGGACGCCCTGGACGCCTCAACGGCCACGTATGAGGCCGGCAACACCTCCGGGCTCGCCTTCGCCCAGTGGCACGCCCACCAGCACGTGCAGCGTCTGCGGCAATCCCCGGGAGGCGCCCGCCGCGGTGGGCGCCTGCTGATCCCCGTGGACCCGTCCGCCCCCGCCCCCGCTGTGGTCCCGGTATGGCATCTCGGCCTGGGCCACGTGCTCAACTCGGTCATCAGCCGGTGGGAGGACGACCTCCTCGCCCCCAGCCTAGTCGGCGGCCTGTGGGTCTCCCAGCCGCACAGCCTTCCCGACGGCGCCCCCGCCAGCGCCGCGGCCGTGCTCCTCCACGATCTCGAAGCTCCCTGTCCCACCGCCACGGAACCCGCCAACAGCGCCGCCGTCGACGACCCGCTCTTCGCCGGCTTCCTCGCCGCCCACGCCGTCTGCCTGACCCCGGCCGCCCGCGCCTACCTCGCAGGCCTCGCCGACTGCGGCCCCGGCCCGACCACGTTCCCACACCGGCACACGACCGCCATGCGCGCCGTCCTGGCCCTGCTCCTCGCCCCGGCCCACGCCGCCGCAGTCGCCGCAGAGATCGGGCCGCCGCCCGCCGACGGCGGCTACCAGACGCTGCTCGATCCACACCGCTTGGCCGACCACCTACGCCTGCACACTCGCGACGACGAACCACCCGACGGACTCGATCCCACCCAACTGGCTGCCGTCCGACAGGACATCTGCGACGGACTCGCCGCCGTCGCCCGCCTTTACATGCGCCGCGACCTGCTCCGGAAACACACTCCGTACGAGGACCTCAAGGACGTTGCCCTCGACGTCATCGCCCAGCGCAACACCTTCCCCGATCCCGACAGCGAACCGGCCGGACCGGGCCCCTACGACCACCTTCTGCCCGATCCTCCCCTCGCCTTCGCCGTCTCCTTCTGCACCATGGAGGAGTACTACGAGACCGGCTTCACCCACACCACGGCCGAACCCGGGCCCGCAGCCCTTACCCTCAACATCACTACCGGCTGGGGCCGGAAGGTCGCCGCGCCAGGCTGGGCCGTTCTGGCACGACGGCCCGTACTCGACATCCTTCGGACAGACGGCCAGGGCCGCCCGGACGTGCTCCGCATCCTCGACCTCGATGCCACCAGCCGGTCCAGCGCCACGAACCCCGTGTGGCACCTGGGCGCCTACTGCCCGATCGTCAACGTCGACTGGAGCTCAGGCCGTCCCCACCTGTACATGCCCCAGCCCGCCCAGGAACGCTGAGCCCTGCTCCATGCCCCTGTAGATGCCAGGGGGCCCAGCTGCACGACGGCGCGAAAGTGTCCAAGGCATGTTCGTGAGAGTCACCACGGGGCGTTCCGCGAGGACCTCCACCGCGGCCAGCACCGCGGACATTTCCCGTGCGCGGCTATGAGACCGCGCCCGGTTCGGCCCTCCACGTTCCCGCCCTCACGGGAGCGCGCGTCCACCCACGGAGCGTCTCCAGCACGATCCTGATGCGGAAGAGCCAGAATGCGGGCGTCAGCGGCGGGCTTCCGCGGCCGCCTTGCGCTTGGCCTCGACTTCGGGCGGAAGCGGGAGGACCGGTGCGGCGCCCGGGTTGGTCGGCCCCTCGTCACGGACGCCGTCGGGCCCGGCGACGGCCGACCAGCGGCTGACCTCACGGACCTGGTGCGCGGAGACCTCCCACAGCGAGTGCCCGGCCCCCATCGAGTCCGCACCGCCCATGTCGAACCAGTTGATCCGCATCCACCCGCCGTACAAGGCCAGCGCCGTCGACATCCACTGCACCGACAGCGGGTCGACGTCGCAGGCCCACCCGTCGTGGTGCGGATGCGTCCGGTACTCGAAGTAGCCGAAGCCGTTCCTCCGGGCGAACGCGGGCAGCGGGCCGGACGCCGGCACACGGCCACTGCCGTCACTCGTCAAGTACATCTCGCGCGCCGCGCACCTGGGATCGTCACAGGACACCTCGGTGTCGGACAACCGCAGCCACAACGCCACCTGTGCGTCGGTGCCGTTCTCGGTGGGCAGCGACCACACTCGCTCACGGCACTGCGACGCCTCATGGTCGCGCACTCTCCACTGCTCGGGGAGGTCATGTGACAGCCGGTGCAGGTAATGGCCGACCAGCCGCCACCCCTCCTCGGCCGACGGGTTGATGACGTGGGCGGTCTCGGCAGTCATGCCCGGATTCTAGGGCCGCCACAGACGCCCTCTGCGCCGTACGCCGGGAAAGCCTACGAGCTGGGAGGCGTCGCACCCGGAAGCTGCCCCGCAAAGTCGAGCCACTGTTCGATGGTCCATATGACTGTGCTCCTGCGGTCGGTTGACATGCGCATCCACACCTCGTCGCCACCAGGCATCAGGGCCACCTCTATGTGCGGTTCGTCCCACGTTCCCAGGGGGTAGAACCAGTCGATGCCGTCGGGCCAGGTGCGCATGGCGACCGTCTGCACGCTGAGCGCCGCGGCCATCGCGTCAAGCGCCGCGCGCGGGATCCGCACTTCCGCCGGCTCCATGCCGAACGCTGCCATGAGGGCTCCATTTCTGTGTGAAGCGTCGCTTCGCGGTCGGTACCCATAGCCATGTCCACTGCGGCGCGAGCCACACCCAGCCTGCGGTGACAACGATTCCGCGGACGATGATGCCCTGGGTACCGGGGCAACCGTGTGCGCCGAAGAATCCCGGCACCGCGAGGGTGTGTGCGGAGACGAGAAGACGCGCCTGATCGTCTGCCGGATGGCCGGGCTCGAGGGAAGATCGACGCAGCGGATCGCGGCCACCCGCTGACGCCCACGGCAAGGTTCCGATCGTGGGACGTCAGCGCGTGGCGGCCGATTGCGGTCAGGCAGTGCCGTCTTCGTGCCGGCGGCCGTGGAACATCATCGAGGTTCCGTCTTCGGGCAGGTACCAGCCGTCCGCGGCCATGTAGGGCGGGATGTAGGCCGGGTTGGTGTCGGTGTTCCGCTTCGATTCCGGGTCGGTGACGTCCCGGATGACCCGGCGCTGGACCTCCCGGAAGCCGTAGCCGTCGGGTCCGTCGACCTCCCAGGTGATGTCGCGCAGTACGGCCTCGTGCTCGGTGGGATCACCCGTCGCGGTGGCGGTCTCGATCATGGGATGGGCCTCGATCAGACCGCCGTACAGGCACAGGACGATGAGGAGCTGGCAGACGCGGTCGGAGAACTCGCCGAAGCCGTACTCCTGGCCGCAGCCGCAGGACGGGTCATGAGCGTGGACGTCGAATTCCACCTCGAAGGGCTTGCCGGTCAGGGCGTACGCGGGCAGGGCCTGGGCCGGTCCGCTCGGGCAGGGGTGCGCGGTGTCGAACAGGTTGATCCACACCTTGACCCTCGTGGCCGCGAATCCGGTGTACTCGGCCTCCAGGGCCTTCTCAAGGCGCTGGTGGGCGGCGTAGGCCTTCTCGTCGACGCTCTTCCAGCCCTTGCCGAGCCGGTGTCCTGCCAGATGAAGGAACTGGTTGGTCAGCAGCGACAGTTCACCGAGCGTGGGGAGCGCCCCCTCCGCCGTGCCGGGGCTCGTCCCCTTGGCAGGGACCTCGTCCGTGGAGTCGGGGGAGCTGGGGGAGGGCCAGACCTGGGTGAGGTCGTCTCCGGGTTCGGCCTGGCGGACCAGCGCGATGTCGGTCAGCGTCAGCCCGAACACGGAGTGCCCGTCCCATACGCTCAGCCACGGCAGATCCCGGGGGCCGGTGCTGTGCTGGTGGACGCCGGTGGCGTCGACGCAGATCTGCACGGGTTCGGGGAGCTGTCCGTCGGGCCCGAACCACAGCACTTGCACCCGTGTCTTCGAGGAGAGGAACTGCTGCGCCTGGCGCACCGCGTGGGGAGCGTGGTCCGAGGGAATCCACCAGCCGTTACGGGCCCACGCCTGGTCGGCGTCGACCGCCGCCGCGGACCCGTCGAGGTCGTAGAGGGCCCCGGCCGCCTGCTGGCGGGCCTCGTCCCGGACCGCCCGGCACAGATCGCTCGCGGGCGCGGTGCTGCCCAGGCCCTGGGCATCGGCTCCGGATACTGCTGCGCCGTCCCAGACGGGGACGCCGGGCGGAGTGAAGGGGATCGTGCCCAGGATGACAGCGACCTGGTTCGCGCGGTCGATGCCGTGGCTGAGGTGGGCTTCGGTCCGGCTTGGGGCGGGACGGTCGTCGTCGGGCTGGGCTCCGTACCGGCGTCGGGGGTCGTCGGGTTCTTCGTCGAGGCGGTACCCGAGGAACATCGGGAGCAGCTGGTGCTTGAGGAGTGCTTCGAGCCCGTACTCGATGTTCGAGGCGTCCCCGGTGACGGCGAACGGCTTCATGGTCTGCTCGAGCCCGTCGCCGAGAGAGTGGACGACGTGGAAGGGGGTGCGGTGGCGGTCGCGCTCATGGGCTTGGGTCGTGAAGGCCACGGCGTAGGCGACCACTTCCCTATTGAATGAGCTTGTTGAAGCTGGTCAGAAGGGGTGCGTACGGATGGATTGGCGAGTGTTCTGGGTGCCACGAGACGCGGAACGAGTCGGCGTACGGAAGGGGGTGCTTGAGGGGTGGGGCGACCTCTCCTCGCGGGAGGACGAGGTGGGTGTACGGGCCGGGGATCCGATCTTCCTCTCGCCTGATCACTGGGTGGATCCGGTTCTGAGCCTTTACGGGCAGTCCCGCGTCTTCCGTAAATACACGGCAGAAACGAAGCGGAACTACACGACGGATATCGCCTTGCTCTTGACCTCTCTGTCGAACCGCGGAAAGTCATGGATCGAGGCGACGCCGAAAGATCTGGAGGATTACGAAGACTGGCGGTGCAATGCGGCAGCGAACCCAAGGCAGATCGGGGGCTCCAAGTGGAATCGCGAGCTCGCGGCATTCACGAGTCTGTACGGGTGGGCCAAGAAGGCGGGCTACCTGACTCGAAACCCGGTGCTCATGAGGGAGGTGGTGGGCACAAACGGCGAGGTCCGGACGGTCGCTGAGCAGAAGGCCGTGGACTCCCGGCCGAGCAATGTGCACTGGTTGACGCCACGCACCTGGGATTTGTGGACCGACGTGGGCCTTCGTGGTCACACCCGGGACGGGGTTCCGCAGCCGGGCTGGGTGGGGCGGCTTGAGGACCGCAACGTCGCGTTCGTACGGACGGTGAGGTCGTCAGGTCTGCGGCGGCTGGAGGCGGGGTCGCTGCTGACCTTCGAAGTGCCCGAACTGCGGCTGGACGGCGGGCGGTACTACCACGGGAAGGTCGCCGCGCAGGTGACCCGATCGAAATCGGCCCGGACGTACTACGTCTCGGCCGGCGCGGTCGGCGACACGGAGACCTACAGGGAGTCCTCGCGGGCTTGGGCGGTTCGACAGGCCCAGATAGCCGGCCGCTACGACCGTCTGCCAGAGATGTGGCTGGTCACTGAGGTCACCCGAGGCCTGAAGCCGAAGGTCCGCTGGTGCGACCAGAACGGCGTCATCGGCGAGCGCGAGCTCAACAAGCTGACCTGGCAGGAGCGGACGCTGCTGTTCGAGGAGGGGCCGCACGGGCCGGAGCCGTTGTGGCTGTGGCTCAACGAGCAGGGCCTGCCGTTCCAGCCGCACTCGTGGGACGGGGTGTTCCGCACGGCGAATCAGCGCTGCGAACAGGTACTGACCCCGCCGCGGCACCTGGGCATGGACCCGCACAAGGTCTACGCCCCCTACGCGACGGTGCATGCCGCCCGGCATTCCTTCGCCTTGTTCATGCTGGTGGTCCTGAACGATCTGATGGACCGGAAGTACGGGCTCACGCCTGAAGAGCGTCGGGACTTCCGGCTTCTCTACGGTGACCCGTGGTTTCTGGTCCAGAATCTGCTTGGCCACGCCAACCGGAAGACCACCGTCAAGCACTACCTCTCGCCGGTCGCGAACTTGCAGCTGGAGTCGATGCTCGCCACAGCTGATGCACCGATCGATGCTCCGATGCCCGACCTGGACCGCGTGTTTGCCCGGGTCGCCCGGAATGCGGAGGGAATCCAGGACATCGACGCCCGTATGGAACCCCCTGCCGGTGGCGCCGCATGAGCGGCCGTGGGCGCAAAGCCTCGTTGCCTCCCGCAGACCACTCGCGTCCCGAGCCGTTGGGGCCCGACGGACTGGTCGTTCATCACTACAACAAGGCGGGCCGCGTCAAGGACTACGACTTCGCCGCACTGCCGGTCGCGGAGCCGCTGCAACGTTCTCTCGCGGTGCTGTTCGCAGCCCGCTGCACACCCAATCGCTGGACCTCTCACGGGTCTTCGAAGCAGCCGTGGAACTACCTGAAGACGTTCACGAAGTACCTGTCCGAACAGCACCAGCCTCCTCGTGATGTCGACGAGTTGACCGGCCCCCTGATCGACCGTTGGTGGGAGGACAAGGGCAAGACGGCCGGCGGCCGCTCCACCTTTCGGAGTGTCTGCGGACTGCTGCGGGAGGACGCGCGACTTCAGTCCGGGACCGTGGCTGATGCCTTGGCCCGGCGCATCTCGGCCTCCAAGAGCACGACCCAGTCCTACGGCACGAAGGAGTTCGACCGGATCGTAGCGGCAGCACGGCGGATGTTCCGGGCTGCTTTGCTGCGGATCGAGGAGAACGCTCTGCACTTGGACCGCTGGAGGGCAGGAGAGTTCGAGGAGGGCAGTCGGGACTGGATCATCGGGGAGGCACTGGACATCCTGGCCGGCACCGGCGAGCTTCCCTACCTCGTCGGCCCCACGGGGAAGGCCGACCTGGTCAAGAAGTACCGCCGCGCGCTGGGCGGCCAGGCCACGGAACTGACGTGGCAGAGACTGTTCCTCTCGCGAGCCGAGGCAACCGCGCTGGCAGTTCTGCTGCTGGCCGAGTACGGATGGAACCTGTCCGTGATCAACCGGGCCGTCGTCCCGAAGGCTACTCCGGACCCCGGTCTGGACGGCCGTCCGACCTACCGCATCCCTATCGAGAAGCGTCGCCGTGGTGGCGGGAGTTGGTACGCGACTGAGAACGTCACCGATCACGGTGCTGACTCTCCGGGACGCCTGATCACCCAGGCACTGCAGGCCACCCGTTTCGCCCGGGCGATCGTCGAGGACATGGCTCCTGGCACCGACCTCCTCATCGTCTTCCGGGTCGGCAGGCGCGGGCGCGACACCATGGACCAGGAGACGACGGACAAGGACTATCACCCCCACGTCGGCCCGTTCGCCTTCACCCTCAACTCGAGAAACGGCTACGACTGGGCGAAGTCGGCAGGGTTCCGCGGTTCCCCGTTCCGGCGGGGACGCAGGACGGCGGTCGCGGTCAACCGTCGTGAGCCGACCCAGCACTCACAGGAATCCCACGACCGGGACTACGTCCTGCCCGACAAGCAGGTCCAGGATGCGGCTGTCCCCGTCATCGCGGCCGCCGCCGAGGCCGCGGCCCTGCGCGCTCGCGAAACGGTGCTGGTCGCCGAGATGCGGGACACCCGGGACCCTGATGATGTCGAGACCGCGACCGCGGACTGCTCGGACTTCGACAACGGTCCCTATCCCTCCCCCGACGGGGGCTGCGGCGCCTCGTTCCTGATGTGTCTGGCCTGCACGAACGCACGCGTTCACGCCGACCATCACCCCCGCCTCGCCCACCTGCACGAGGCCCTGACGAACGTGCGCTCAGTGCTGCCGCCACCACGCTGGGAGAGGGACTGGAGCGATCCTCACGCACGCCTCACAGACCTCAAGAAGAAGATCGGCCCCGGCGGCTGGCAGCGGGCCCTGGCACGGGTCACCAGCACCGACCGCGAACTGATCCACCTCCTGCTGACCGGAGATCTCGACGCATGAGCACGGCCCTGGAACTGGACCCCTACCGCCTGCCTCTGCCCAACCCCACCACCGCTGTCGTCCCGGCCCACCGGGTCGTCGCCCAGCATGCGCACCTGAATGCCCGCTACGCGGACCAGGTCTGGCCCCTCGCCCCCTTGATCGAAAACCCCAGCACACGGAGGTACTCGATCTACTGGAAAAATTGCCCGGCTTCCCTCCGGGAGGAAATACGCCTGGCGGCCTGGACGATGATCAACGGGCAGCTGCGGCCCACCTTCCTCAAGGAACGCTCCAGCCGCCTGAGGGCCCGCCTCTCCGGAGAAAGTACGAGCGACACGCTGGGCTTCTGGATGGCCCTCGGAACATGGCTGGAGACCCGCGGCATCCACACCCTCGCCGACTGCGACAGCGGCATCCTGCACGAGTACGGCCTGCACGTGCGGGACAGCGGAAGCAGCCGAGACCACGTTCAGAAGATCCTGGGCAGCCTGACGCGGTTGTGGGCATTCGACCAGCTCAGCGCCAGGCCGACAGGGATCGGACGCCCGCCATGGGACGAGCTCGGCGCGGACGACTATCTGCCCCAAGAGTCGTCTGCCGCCGGCGAGAACAGCAGAGAGCCCCTGGCCGAGCAGACGATGGGCCCGCTGTTGGTCTGGGCCATGCGCATGATCGACGATCTGGCCGACGACATCCTCGCCGCGTGGGCCGAGACCAAGCGCATCAGCGACATTGCCGAGCAATGCAGATACACCGCGACGGCTTCGGGCAAGGCTGTCCTGGACGACTACCTTGCCGCGGCGATCACGGGTCAGGCTCCCGTTCCCGCGTCCAGCACGCAGGGGAAGCCCGCCTTCGCGCGGACCTACGTGATGGGGCTGACGGGCGCCTCAGCAGGTCAAGTCGACAGGTTGAACGAGCGCCATCGTCTGACACAGGCAGCAGCTGAACGCCCCGGGCCTTGCCCTCTGGACGTTCCAGTGACCGGGCTGATCGCGGGAGCACCCTGGCGGGAAGCGCTCGACTTCAACGAGACCCCCACCCTCATGAGGCATCTAGGCACCGCCGCGTTCATCGTCTGCGCCTTTTTGACAGGTATGCGTCCAGAAGAGTCGCTCGGCATGCGGTCCGGCTGCTGCCCCGACCCGGAGCCTGACGAAGAGGGCAAGATCGGGCGCCACCTGATCCGCAGCTACGAATACAAGTCCGCCACCGACGACGACGGCAATCACCTGTCGGCCGGCATCGAACGAGACGTGCCCTGGGTGGCCATCACGCCCGTCGTCAACGCGATTCGTGTGCTGGAACGGATAGTGCCTGTCGGCAGCCTTCTCTTCGACCAGCGCACCCACGACATTCGGGCCTCTCGCGCAGGCACCGGGTCTCTGAAGCTCAGTGCGATGCGGAAGCGGATCGAGGACTTCGTCAGCTGGGTGAACACAGAGGCCGCCGCTCAAGGGCTCCCCCACGAGGTGATTCCTCCAGATCCGCACGGCAAGATCGGCACCTCACGATTCCGCAGATCCCTGGCCTGGCACATCGCACGCCGCCCAGGCGGACTTGTCGCTCTCGCCATCCAGTACGGCCACATGCGCACCGCACTGAACACCGAGGTTTCCGGACAATACGGCTCCCGCAGCCGCAACGGCATCCACAACCTGGTCGACATGGAAACGGTCCTGGCTACCGCCGAGACAGCCGCTGAACTCCGTGAATCGTTCGACTCCGGCGGTGGCGTCTCCGGGCCCGCGGCCAGGCAGGCGCTGCACGCAGCCCTTCACACTCCGCTCTTCGAGGGACAAGAGGTGAAGGCCGACTACGCCCGCAAATACCTAGCGCGTGACGGAGCCGTGCTCTATGACAACCCTCAAGCTCTCTTGATCTGCCGCTTCAAACGCGATCGGGCACTCTGCCAGCGCGACGGCATCAAGGACACTCCCAGCTTGGACGGTTGCGTCCGCGGGTGCGGAAACATCGTCCGCACCGATGCCCACGCAGCCGAACTCCGCATCCGTGCCGACATCCGCGACAAGCGTGCCGTCCACACACCGGAGCCCGTCAGCGCCCGCCTCCGGGCCAAAGCCGCTCAGGACCGCGCTGACGCCGACGCCCACGACCAAACTCGGATCACCCGCCAGGAGGCTGCCGCGTGAGTCCCGCCCTTGACGAACGTGATCGGATCCGCGCGGCGATGGATCGCATCCTGACCGGGGCTCCTACGGCCTCCACCGGGGCTCTCACAATCGTCGCCCTCGCTCAGGAAGCCGGCGTCCCGAGGAATGCCCTGACCCAGCGGCATCTCGATCTGAAGAATGAGTTCTACGACCGTGTCAAAGAGCGCGGGGCAACCCCAGACGTTGAAGCAAGACTTCGCGAGAAGATCGTGAAGCTCAAGAAGACGATCGCCAACAAGAACGAAGAACTTGATCAGCTTCGTTCCGACGTCCCCGCGCTCGTTCGTGCCGTCAACCAACTGACGCTGGAAAACCAGCAGCTCCGCGAGGCACTCGCCCAGCCCGCACCGAACGTCGTCCAGTTCCGCAGCAAGCGATCAGCCCACCTGGGCGAGTGACAGCGCGCCTTACAGATCTCCTGGCAGGGGAGCCTCCGGCTCCCCTGCCACAAGCCAACAGACGGGCCCTCCGGGCCCTTGGACAGTCCCGACACGCTGACTTGACAGGGAAGACGACCGCCGCCCGAACCCGGTCCTTGCTCTCCGTCAAACTCTTGTCCGGCAACCCCACCAGCGTGAACGCCGCCACCCCCGGCTCCAGATCCGCCTGGACCTCGACCACCACGCCCTCGACGCCCACCAGCGCCACCGAGCACGTCCGCGCGAACCCCATCTCAGGCCACCCCTCGCGCGTGCTCGACGACCGGCGCCCCGCGCTGCGGCAGCAGGACGCCGACCAGGTCGATGCGGACGCCACCCGGTGGCGCACCCCCGTGCGCGTGGATCCAGTGCGCCGCGAGCCCCCGCAGCCGCTCCGCCTTCTCGGGCGTCACCGCGGCCATGGGGTGCTCGAAGGGCCCCGCCCGCCGCGTCTTGACCTCGCAGACGACCAGGACGTCCCCGTCCCGCGCCACGATGTCGATCTCACCGGTCCTGCCACAGCGCCAGTTGCGCTCCAGGACCGTCATCCCGGCCTCGGTCAGCCGCCTCGCGGCCAGACTCTCGCCGTACTTGCCGAGTGCACTGCGTGCGTTCATGTCGGCACCACCTCCGGCACCGACGATCACGCAATCCCGCCCACCGAGTTGATCTTGGTGGACTACTCACCGGTTGTGGAAAACCCCGTCACCCACACGGGCCACAACAACACCACCGGTCAGCTGCCCGGCAATTCCAGATCACTCTTGTTCAGCTCCTCGATGTTCACGTCCTTGAACGTCAACACTCGGACCTGCTTCACGAAGCGAGCCGGCCGATACATGTCCCACACCCACGCATCCGCCATCGACACCTCGAAGAACACCTCACCCTGGACCGAGTGCACCTGCATCTCGTAGTCGTTGGTGAGGTAGAAGCGCCGCTCGGTCTCGATCACGTATTTGAACAGCCCGACGACATCGCGGTACTCCCGGTAGAGCTTCAGCTCCATCTCGGTCTCGTACTTCTCGAGGTCCTCGGCGCTCATGGCATGTTCCCCTTCAGCCGTGCGATCCCACCATTGTGCGCCAGTCCCGTCAGCCCCTAGACGATTTCGGTGTCGAGGGTCACGGGTCCGGCCGGGGGACCTTCGTCGAGCAGCCTGCGCAGCAGCTCGGCGAGTCTGGTCGGATACACCGTCTCATGTGCCCGGGTCAGTTCCTGACACGTCCACCAGCGCGCTCCGGCGACACTGCGCCGTTCCAGGTCGGTCAGGCCCAGTGCCCGCGTGGCCGTCCGGGTCGTCCGGGCCAGGTAGTACCACTCGTCCTGGTCCCAGCGACGGCCCGCGAAGGGGAAGGAGCACATCCGCCGCCAGAGCACCGGGCCCAGTTCGACCTCGGTGATACCGGTCTCCTCGGCGAGTTCCCGGAGAGCGGCCTCTTCACGAGTCTCGTCGCCCTCCAGTCCGCCGCCGGGCGTGAACCACCAGTCGTCGGCCGGATCGTCCGGCTCATGACCGTGCAGCAGCAGAATCCGGTCCTCGGGATCGAGCAGCACGACCCGGGCGACCTTCCGCAACCCGCCCTCGAACGCGTCGGCCGCCCCCTCCACAGCCCCGGTCTCACCCGGCACGAACAGCCTCCACCCGCCCCCGCGAGCGCCGCGACCGCTTCACCAGGCCCTCGATCGGCCCGTACGCCCCACCGCCGAGAACCAGCACCCCGCCCACGACGATCACCGCGAGGATCGTGTTCAGCGGTCCCGGCGAGGAGAGCGCGCCGAGTGCCTCGAAGCCGGTCGGGCGCCCCAGCATGCCCTTCCAGGGCCACACCACGGAGTCCACCCGGGCCTGCACGGCGGTACGCGCCACCGTGCCCTGGGCGGCGTCGGTGAGGTGGGCGGAAGAGTCCAGGGAACCCTGACGCTCGTCGCCCAGCAGGAAGAGCCGTCCCTCAGGGACCTTGACCGTCCCGAAACCCGTCACCTCCGCCGCGCTGCCTTTGGGCAGGTACGGCTCCTCGATCTGCTTGCCGTTGACGGTCAGCTTGCCGTCCGTGCAGCAGGAGACCGTGTCCCCGCCGACCGCCACGACCCGCTTGACCACGTCGGCGTTGGTCACCCAGCTCTTGTCCTTGAAGACAACGACGTCACCCCGGCGCACCTCGTCGCCGTCGACGCGCTGGGCGAGCACCCGGTCGCCCGCGGCGATGGTGGGCGACATGGAGCTGGTGGGCACGGTGTAGGGCCGGTAGAGCACCGCTCCCCAGGCGAATCCGCCGAGAAACAGCACGATGCCCAGTGCGACGGCCAGACCAGACAGTCGCTGTCCGGTCCGGCTGCCCACCGGGCCCGTGCTGGTGCCGCCGCTCTGCGGGGCCGTACGTGTTGCGCTCTCGCCACCCATGGGTCCGCACCCTACCCGGCGGTACCGGACGGGGTCAGCCCTTCCCGGCCGCCCGGAGCCGCAAGCTCCGCAAAGCTTTCACCAGGCGGTGTTTCAGCGGGTCCGCTCGATCGTGGACTTCCTACGGCGCCACAGCGCCACCGGCACCACCCCGGCCAGCGCCAGCCCCTGCGGGGCGACCGTCAGGGCCGCGGACGCCGAGGACTGGGTGTTGATGCCGGCCTGGTCGAAGGTGTCCGGCTTCGGCAGCGTGCCCCAGCGGTCGATCGGCCAGGCCTTGACGATGGCACGGCCCACGACGTCCTTCACCGGGACCATGCCGTGGTGCCTGTCCGTCTGGTTGTAGCGGGAGTCCCGGGAGTTCTGGCGGTGGTCGCCCATCACCCAGATGTAGCCCTTGGGCACCTTCACCGTGAACTGGCCGCCCTGGTCGTCCTGGCTGCACGGGGTGTTGCCCGCGTAGACGTACGACGTCTCGTCCAGCGCGTGGCCGTTGACCTTCAGCGGGCCGGTGCCCTCGCAGGAGACCGTGTCGCCGCCGACGCCGATGACGCGCTTGATGAGGTCCTTCTCCTCTGCGGACGGCATCAGGCCGATCCAGGAGAGGAACGTCTGTACGGCGTTCGGGTCCGCCGTCGGCTCGCCCGCCAGCCAGTTGTCGGGGTCGTGGAAGACGACGACCTCGCCGCGCTCCGGCTCGGAGCCGAACCACGGGGTGAGCTTGTCGACGAGAACCCGGTCGCCCTGCTGGAGGGTGTTCTGCATCGAGTCGGACGGGATCGAGAAGGCCTGTACCAGGAAGGTCTTGATCAGCAGCGCCAGCACCAGCGCGATGCCGATCAGGATGGGCAGCTCCTTCCAGAAGGAGCGCGGCTTCTTCGGCCGCGGGGTCGAGTCGCCGGAGCCACCTCCCGCGCCCTGTTCCGCCGTCCCGTCCTCGGTCGCCCCGGAGTCATTCCCGGAGGTCACGGCGCTGTCCGCGGCCGGGTCGGCTGCATCCACGGGGCGTCCGCGGTGCTCCTCGCCGTCGTGCCCGGATCGTGCGCCAACCGCCACATCCCCCACGCCAACTCCTTACTCTGTGCCGCCGCCTGCCCCAGGTACGACGCAGGCCCACCACTCCCATAACGAGCGGGAGTTCCGCAGGGCTCGGGAGTTGGATCGATCCGTTCGGATCGTCGGGAGCAACCCTAAGCGACGCCTGGGAGGCTGCGGTCGCCCCGGACACAGAGTCGGCAACGGAAGAGTAAGTTTTCGGTTCTTTCAGCGAGGTCCAGTGACCGAAAGGCCAAGCGATGACCATGGCTCGGCCCACCACGGAGTCCTCGGAGACCGTGCCGCCGTAGTCGGTGTTCTGGTGCGAGCGGGAGTCCGCGGAGTTGGCCCGGTGGTCGCCCATCACCCACAGCCGGCCCTGCGGGACGGTGATGTCGAACTGCTGGGTGGAGGGGGCGTTCCCGGGATACAGGTAGTCGGTCTCCTGCAGCGGAACGCCGTTGACGGTCACCCGGCCCTGTGTGTCGCAGCACTTGACGCGGTCGCCGCCGACGCCGACGACCCGCTTGATGAGGTCCTTCTCGTTGTCGGAGGGCAACAGGCCGATGAAGGTGAGCCCTTCCTTGACCTGCTTGACGACGATGGGGTCGTTCTTGGTCGTGGTGCCCTGCTCGTCCTGGAGCCAGCCGCCGGGGTCCTTGAACACCACGACGTCCCCGCGCTGCGGCTTGGAGCCGAACCACGGGGTGAACTTGTCGACCAGGACCCGGTCGCCGATCCGGATCGTCTGCTCCATGGAGCCCGACGGGATCACGAACGCCTGGACCAGGAAGGTCTTCAGGACCAGTGCTATCAGGACCGCCACGCCGACGAGGAGCGGTATCTCCTTGACCGCGCCGCGCCTTCTGCGCCGCTTGACCTTGCGCTGGAGCTTGCGCCGCTCCGCGCGCGAACGGCCGCCGGAGGGGCTGGCGGCGCGCCGGACGCCGGTGGGCAGCAACGGGGCGGCGGCGCCGCCGTCCACGCCGCGGGGCTTGCCGCGGTTACCCATGCGCGCCCCCCGCCGCGGGCACGCGCGCGTAGGCCGCGGGACGGTGCAGACGGGTCAGATGGGCGTACGGCCATACGATCCAGTCGGCCCGCCCGATGACCTCGTCGACGGGGACCATGCCGCCGCCCGGGGAGCCCAGATGGTCGCGGGAGTCGCTGGAGACGCTGCGGTGGTCACCGAGGACGAACAGGGTGCCGTCGGGCACCTCGACGTCGAAGGGCACCGAGGACGGGCCGTCGCCCGGGTACAGGAAGCCCGACTCGTCGACCGAGCGGCCGTTCACCTGGATCCTCCCCTCCTTGTCGCAGCAGACCACGTGGTCTCCCCCCACACCCACAACGCGTTTGATGTAGTCCGCGTCCCCGAAAGAGCCGGTTCCGTCGAACACGACGACATCTCCCCGCTGTGGCCGGGCACCGAAACGGTACGCCAACTTATTTACGAGAACCCGGTCCCCGATCCTCAATCCGTTTTCCATGGATCCGCTGGGAATCTGGAAAGGTTTGACCACGAACGTGCTGAGCAGGAGGAAAAACACCAGGCAGGCCAGCAGGCCGAGGGTGATCCGCCCGCCGGGCACCTGTTCGGTGATCCGCGCCACCAACGCGGAACGCGACCGCCCCTCCCGCCCCGAACCGAGGGGCGTGGAGGACCGGTCGCGCTCCGTCTGCTGTGCTTCGGTGTCCATCGGTGCCAGATGCTATCCGGCGCCGCTGTGACGTCCGAAGAGCGCTCAGTTGTCGCGCTTCTCCTTGATCTTCGCGGCCTTGCCACGGAGCTCGCGCAGGTAGTACAGCTTCGCGCGACGCACGTCACCGCGGGTGACGAGCTCGATCTTCTCGACGATCGGGGTGTGCACCGGGAAGGTGCGCTCGACGCCGACCGAGAAGGAGACCTTGCGGACCGTGAAGGTCTCGCGGACACCGGAGCCCTGACGGCGGATGACGACGCCCTTGAACTGCTGCACACGGGAGCGGTTGCCCTCGATGACGCGCACATGGACGTTGACGGTGTCACCCGGGCGGAAGGCCGGGATGTCGCTGCGCAGCGACGCGGAGTCGACGGAGTCGAGCAGGTGAGACATTTCGTCTGCTTTCTTCACCCATGCCACAGGTCATAGGCGGGAGCTAGGTGTATCGGAGGATGCTGTCCGTGTCGGGACGGGCGTCGTGTCCCCCTGTGGCAGGGGCGCACGCCGGACGACGCACAACAGCGACCTATTCTTCCACGTCGTCGACCCGACGCCAAAATCGACCGTACGGCTCCCCCGCCGGGTCGGGCGCCCAGCCCAGGATCGAGAGCATCTCGCGGTCCTTCTTGTCGAAGGCCTTGGGCTCGCAGCGCTCGATCAGGTCGGGCCGGTTGGCCGTGGTCCGCTTGAGCGCCTCGTCGCGCCGCCAGCGGGCGATCTTGCCGTGATGGCCGCTGAGCAGCGTCTCCGGGATCTCCCGGCCGCGCCAGGCGGGCGGCTTGGTGTAGACGGGCCCCTCCAGGAGGTTCGCCATGGCGCCGGGCGCGAAGGAGTCGTCCCGGTGCGACTCGGCGTTGCCGAGGACCCCGGGCAGCAGCCGCGCCACGGCTTCCGTGATCACCAGGACGGCCGCCTCGCCGCCGGCCAGGACGTAGTCGCCGATGGACACCTCGTAGACCGGCATCCGGGTCGCGTACTCGTCGATCACCCGGCGGTCGATGCCCTCGTAGCGCGCGGGCGTGAAGACCAGCCAGGGGCGCTCGGAGAGCTCTACGGCGAGTTCCTGGGTGAAGGGGCGGCCGCTCGGGGTGGGGACGATCAGGACGGGCCCATGGGAGCCCGTCTCGTAGCCGTCGGCCAGCGCCGCGTCCAGGGCGTCGCCCCAGGGGCCGGTCTTCATGACCATGCCCGGGCCGCCGCCGTAGGGGGTGTCGTCGACGGTGTTGTGGCGGTCGTAGGTCCACTCCCGCAGGTCGTGCACATGGACGTCGAGCTGCCCACGCGCGCGTGCCTTGCCGACGAGGGAGACGTTCAGGGGGTCGAGGTACTCGGGGAAGATCGTGACGACGTCGAGCCTCATGCGCCGTCTTCCTTCGACGAGGCGACCTCGGCCTGATCGTCGATCAGCCCGGGCGGCGGCGCGATGACCGCCCTCTGCTCCTCCAGGTCGATCTCCGTGACGATCGCCTCGACGAACGGGATCATCACCTCGCTGCCGTCGGGCCGCTCCACGATGAACAGGTCCTGCGAGGGCAGATGCGAGATCTCGGTGATCCGGCCGACCTCCACCCCGTCGACGGTCACCACGTCCAGGTCCATGAGCTGGTGGTCGTAGTACTCGTCCTCCTCCTCGGGCAGCTCGTCGGGGTCGACGTCGGCGATGAGGAGGGTGTTGCGCAGCGCCTCGGCGCCGGTGCGGTCGGTGACGCCCGCGAAGCGCAGGAGGAGGCGGCCGCTGTGGACGCGGCCGGTCTCGATGGTGAGCGGGCCGGTCGAGGCGGGGTCGGTCGCCAGGACGGCGCCGGGCGCGAGCCGGAGTTCCGGCTCGTCGGTACGGACCTCGACGGTGACCTCGCCCTTGATGCCATGGGCGCGGCCGATGCGCGCGACTACCAGCTGCACTGTGCTTGATCTCCTGGACGACAAGTAGGTACGACTACGGGCCGGGGACGGCCCGATGGCCCTCCCCGGCCCGAGCCGGTGTTGCGTTGCGTCAGCGGACGTGGTCCACGTCGACGAGGTCGACCCGGACTCCGCGGCCGCCGATGGCACCCACGACGGTGCGCAGGGCACGCGCGGTGCGGCCGTTGCGGCCGATCACCTTGCCGAGGTCGTCGGGGTGCACCCGGACCTCCAGCACCTGCCCACGGCGCAGGTTGCGCGAGGCGACCTGCACGTCGTCGGGGTTGTCGACGATGCCCTTCACGAGGTGCTCGAGAGCCTCCTCGAGCATGCTCAGGCCTCGGCCGACTCAGACGAAGAAGACTCAGCGGCGGCCTCGTCCTTCTTCTCCGCCTTCTTCTTCTGGGTGATGGCCTCACCCTTGCCCTCGTCGTCGCCGCCCAGGGCCTCGAACGAGGGGCGCGCCTTCTTGGGCTCGGCCACGAGCAGCGGAGCCGGGGCGGGCTCGCCCTTGAACTTCTGCCAGTCGCCGGTCTTCTTCAGGATGGCGAGGACGGGCTCGGTCGGCTGCGCGCCGACACCCAGCCAGTACGCGACGCGGTCGGCGTCCACCTCGATGACCGACGGGTGGTAGGTCGGGTGGTACTTGCCGATCTCCTCGATCGCACGGCCGTCACGGCGGGTGCGGGAGTCGGCGACGACGATGCGGTAGTGAGGCGAACGGATCTTGCCCAGACGCTTCAGCTTGATCTTGACTGCCACGGGAGTGGGTTCTCCTGGATTTGACGTGGTTGGGCACGGCGAGATTGCCGCGTGGGGTTGCGGTACCCGAGTGCCCGATGGACGCGTCAGCCGGAGGCGAGAGGGTTCCTGTGCGGCTGTCGAGTACAGCTAGCCATTGTGCCACACCCGGCGGGCCGCGTCGGACGGCCGGCCCCGCGCCGGGGCATGCCGGAACGGCGCCCGGGGTCCCGGGCGCCGTCACACGGACGGCGGCTGTACCGGCAGCCACGAGTTGCCGGTCCTGCGCGCTCCGCTGTTACGCGGCTCCCACGACCTCGGGGATCCGGAACGGCTTGCCGCACCCGCCGCAGACGATCGGGGCCTGGGCCAGGACGGAGGGCACCACACGCACGTTGCGACCGCAGTCGCAGACCGCCTTGACCCGGACGCCGCCCCCGGAGGAGCCGTGCCGGGCCGCCGGTCCGCGGAAGGAGCGGGCGGTGTCGGCGGAGGTGGCCGCGGTGTGGGCCTTGAGGGCGCGCTGGAGCCGCTCGATGGTCGGGCGGTAGCGGCGCTTCGCGTCGGGGGTGAGCGTGACCAGCGAGAAGCCGCTGCTGGGGTGCGGCTCCTCGGGGTGGTCCAGGCCCAGCTCCTCGGCGATCGCGAGGAATCTGCGGTTGTGGTAGCGGCCGGCGCGGGAGGTGTCGCGGATGCCTCGGGCGGCGGCGATGCCGTGGACTGCCTCGTGAAGCAGTCGCTCGAAGGAGAGCTCGTGACCGCAGGCGGACGACGACTCCCCGATCAGTGACTCTGGCGCGGCAAGGTCGGGCAGCTCGGGGTGGTACCGCTGAATGTCGGCCCACGCCTCTGCCAGCTCTGCGGCGAGAACAGGTGGTGTCTGTGTCGTGCTCACGTAATGACAACGAGCCAGAGTGCCGCTGTGTTCCTATTCCGGGCCATCCCAAATAATTTGCACGTACCCGTCAGTTGCCGCTGATGCGTGGAGACGAGGGCGGGTGCGCTGATCTGCGGAGAAGCCTCACAGCTCGTACCAAGCCGGTGCGTAGTGTGAGGTACGCCCCAGCGCGTAGATCGCGTCCACGCGCCGGGGCGGTTGTGATCCGCGGGTGCGCAAGGGGCGTTTCGGTCGCTCTCGCGCCGGAGGCCGCTGTCTCAGTAAGCGCGCGCTACCACTGCGACGTTACCGGGGGCGTCATCGGTTCCCGGCACCGCCCCGTCCTCCGCGACCAGACACCGTACGGTCGCCCCGTGCTCGGCCAGCCTGGCCTCGCCCTCCTCGCCGAGCACCGCCCACGGGATCCGCGCCCAGCCGCCGCCGACGGCCGCCTCCACGGCCTCGTCGAACGTCGACACGTCGGTCGTCCGGGACTCGCGGCGCTCCCGGGACTGGGCCAGCAGCAGCGCCTGGTCCTCTTCGAGAACGGCCGGCAGCAGTCGTACGAGATCGTCGAGCGCGACCGCTTCCTTGCCGCCCGGGATCCGGCGGGCCACCATCGCGGTGCCGTTCTCCAGGTCACGGGGCCCGACCTCGACGCGGACCGGCACGCCCTTGAGCTCCCAGTCGACCGCGCGGCGGCCGAAGGGGGTGTCGGTGCGGTCGTCGACGTGGACGCGCAGGCCCGCCGCCTTCAGCCGGTCGCCGATCTCGCGGACCTTGGCCAGAACCGCCTCGTCCCCCTTGATGGCGAGAACGACGACCTGGGTCTGCGCGAGCCGGGGCGGGACCCGCAGACCGTTGTCGTCGCCGTGCATCATCACCAGCGCGCCGATCATGCGCGTGGTGGAGCCCCAGGAGGTCTGCCAGACGAGTTCCTGGGTGCCGTCCTTCGACAGGTACGTGGTGTTGAAGGCCTTGGCGAAGTTCTGGCCCAACTCATGGCTGGTGGCCATCTGGAGGGCCTTGCCGTCGCCCATCATCCCTTCGAGCGTGAGGGTGTTGATCGCTCCGGCGAACCGCTCCTTGACGGTCTTGCGGCCGGGGACGACGTCCATGGCGAGGACGTTCGTCATGAAGTCCTCGTAGACCTCGCGGTGGATGTGCGAGGCGAAGTCGCGCGCGTCCTCAAAGGTGGCGTGCGCGGTGTGGCCCTCCTGCCACAGGAACTCGGTCGTACGGAGGAAGAGCCGGGGCCGCAGTTCCCAACGCACCACATTGGCCCACTGGTTGATCAGCAGCGGCAGGTCGCGGTAGCTCTGCACCCACTTGGAGAAGTAGTCGTTGATGATCATCTCGGAGGTGGGGCGGACGACCGCGGGCTCCTCCAGCTCCTTGCCGCCGCCGTGGGTGACCACCGCGAGTTCGGGCGCGAAGCCCTCCACATGGTCCGCCTCGCGGGTGAGGTACGACTGGGGGATCAGCAGCGGGAAGTACGCGTTCTGGGTGCCCGTCTCCTTGATGCGGGCACCCATCTCGGCCTGCATCCGCTCCCACAGCCCGTACCCGTACGGTCGGATGACCATGGTGCCGCGCACCGGGCCGTTGTCGGCCAGCTCCGCCTTGGTGATCAGATCCTGGTACCAGCGGGGGAAGTCCTCAGCGCGGGGCGTGAGGACGGGTGCCTTTGCCATGGCGCGATGGTACGGGCGCACGTTGCCGTGATGTGAATTCTTTTCGCTCGCGCGGCGAACCCGTAAACCGGGCCCTTCGGCCTCTGGACGAGCGGTCGGGTGCGGAGTTACCTGGCATACGGGGGAAGTGCGAGCGCACGTCACGGGGGCCGGTCAATCGGGCACAACGGCAACTCTCGTCGGATTGGGGCGTTTGTTCATGACACCTACGCTCGTGCGGCAGCACCGGACTCCTGCGGACGAGACGTCCCGCACGGATCTCGGTGCACGCGCGCGTGACTGGTCCGAGATCCAGGAGCGGATGCTGGTCCCGCTCTACGAGACCGTCTACGAGCGACTTGAAGTGGGGCCCGCGACACGGCTGTTGGGGCTCGGCTGCGGCAGCGGACTCGCCCTGCTGATGGCCGCCTCCAGAGGCGCGGCCGTCGCCGGCGTCGAGGGCGGCTCACCCGAGCGCCTCGCGCTCGCGCGGGAACGGCTGCTGCCCGAGGGGACGTGGCACGCGCGCGCCGGCACCCGGCTCGTCGCGGGGCCGCCCCGGGACGCGGCGGCCCCGGACGCACCGCTGTTCACCGCGGTGACCGCCTTCGAGCCGATCGGCTGTCTCGCGGGCGACTCGGAGGGGCTCGAAGAACTGCTCGCCTCGGCGACACCGCTCGCCGAGCGGGGAGCGCCCGTGGTGCTCGCCGGCTGGGGTCCGCCGGAACGCTGCACCACGTCGTCCGTGCTGCGGGTGGCCGCCAAGCTGGCGGATCCGCTGCGCAGCACGGGCAGTTGGCGCCCGGCGCTCCGGGACGACCTGGAGGAGGTCGCCCAGCGGGCGGGCCTACGGCCGGACGGCTCGGGGCGGGTCTCCTGCCCCTTCGGGTACGCCGATCTCGCGAGCGCCCTCAAGGGGCTGCTGTCGACGGGCCTGTTCGACGCGGCGATCGAGGCGACCGACCGGGCGCAGGTGGACAAGGAGTTGGCGGAGGCGGTCCACCCGTACCGACGCCAGGACGGCACGGTGTGGATGCCGAACGTGTTCCGGTACCTGATCGCGAGGGTTCCCTAGGAATCCTTGGCGAGCCGTGTGATCCCCGCGATCCGGTACGCGTCCGCCTCCTCCAGCGTCTCCCGCTCCAGCAACGCCCCGGCGAGCGCGTCCAGTTGACCCCGGTGGTCGCGGAGCTTGCGGCAGGCCTCCTCGTAGCACTCGTCGACGATCCGCCGCATCTCGCCGTCGATCACGTCGAGGGTCTGGGGCGCGGCGGCGAGGCCGTACGCCTGCTGGGCGTCGTTCGGGAGGGCGGAGAGCCGTCCGACCCGGTCGCTCATCCCCCACCGGGCGACCATCCCGCGCGCGATGTTCGTGACCTGCTCCAGGTCGTTCTCCGCACCGGTCGTGATGACGCCGTAGACGACCTGTTCCGCGGCCATGCCGCCGAGCGCGCCGATGATCCGGCCGCGCAGGTACTCCTCGGTGTACGCGTACTTGTCGGCGTCCGGCGTGGACAGGGTCACGCCGAGCGCGCGTCCGCGCGGGACGATGGTGATCTTGCGGACGGGGTCGGCGCCGGGCTGGAGCATGCCCAGGAGGGCGTGTCCGCTCTCGTGGTAGGCGGTGCGCCTGCGTTCCTCCTCGGGCATCACCAGGGGCCGTTCCGCGCCCAGTTGGACCTTCTCCAGGGCTTCCGAGAGGTCGGTCTGCGTGACGCGTTCCTGCTTGCGCTTCACCGCAAGCAGCGCGGCCTCGTTGGCGAGGTTGGCGAGTTCCGCGCCGGTCATGCCCGGGGTCGTACGGGCGACCTGGGCGAGGTTCACGTCGTCGGCGAGCGGGATCTCGCGGGTGTGGATCTCCAGGATGGCCTCGCGGCCGCCGCGGTCCGGGGGCGAGACCATGACCACCCGGTCGAAGCGGCCGGGGCGGGTCAGGGCCGGGTCCAGGACGTCGGCGCGGTTGGTGGCCGCGATGACGATCACGCCCTCGGAGCCGGAGAAGCCGTCCATCTCGGTGAGGATCTGGTTGAGGGTCTGCTCGCGCTCGTCGTGACCGCCCATCCCCGAACCGCCGCCCCGCGCGCGTCCGATGGTGTCGATCTCGTCGATGAAGATGATCGAGGGAGCCACCTTGCGGGCTTCGGCGAACAGTTCCCGCACCCGTGAGGCGCCGACGCCGACGATCATCTCGATGAACTCGGAGGCGGAGGCCGAGAAGAACGGCACCCCCGCCTCACCGGCGACCGCCCGCGCGAGCAGCGTCTTGCCGGTGCCGGGCGGGCCCGCGAGGAGGACGCCCCGGGGCATCTTTGCGCCCATCCGGCGATACGCGTCGGGGTTCTTCAGGAAGTCGACGACGTCGTTCAGCTCGCCCTCGACCTCGTCGATGCCGGCCACGTCCTCGAAGGTGGTGCGCCGGGTGCCCGCCTCCAGCTCGACCGGCTTGGGCGGCGCCTTGCGGCCGAGCATGCCGCCCGCGCCGCCGAGCCCCGCGCTCATCCGCCGTGCGATGAAGATCCACAGCACGACGAGGAGCAGCATGGGGGCCAGCGCGATCAGCAGGTTGGCCAGGAAGCTGCGGTGCTGGACGACCGGCTCCGCGGTGACCGTGACGTTGTGCTTGGTCAGGTCCTCCCAGAGCTGGTCGTCCGCGAAGGTCGGCCGCTCGGTGTTGAACTTGGTGTAGGTGCCGTCGCCCTCGGGGTTGTCCTGCTTCTTCTTGAGCTGGCCCTGGATGGCGTCGCCCTTGGCGTAGATCTTGCTGACGTTGCCGGCGTCGACCTGCTTGCTGAACTCCGTGTAGGAGATCGTCGGCTCGTCGCCCTCGTTGAAGAAGGACAGCACGAGGTTGGCGATCAGGTAGACGACCAGCGCGGTGACGATCAGGCTCCACCAGCCGCCGCGCGGCCGCCGCCCACCGGACGGCGGCTTCGGCGGCTCCTCGGGGGTGCCCTCGGTACGCCAGGGCTGCTCGGGAGACTTGCGCGGCGGGGCGGGGTTGGTCATATCCGGACGTTACGACATGGACCAACCCCTGGCACTCGCAGAGCTGAACTCAGCCCATGAACTTCTTGAACTCGTCCGGCAGCTCGAAGTCCTGCGGGGCCTGCTGACCCGGCACCCCGAAGGCGCCGCCCTGGGCCGCGGCCGCGCGGCGCGCCGCCTCCTCGGCCTCCTGCTGCTTGCGCTTCATCGGGTTGCCGGAGCGCTGCTTGCCCTTGGCCTGCTTCTGCTGCTTGCGCTGTCGGCCGGGGCCGCCACCCATGCCCGGCATCCCGGGCATCCCCGGCATGCCGCCGCCCTGGGCCATGCGGGACATCATCTTGCGGGCCTCGAAGAACCGCTCGACGAGGTTCTTCACCGCGCTGACCTCGACACCGGAACCGCGCGCGATACGGGCGCGACGGGAGCCGTTGATGAGGTGCGGGTCCTGGCGCTCGCCCGGGGTCATCGACTTGATGATCGCGGCCGTGCGGTCGACGTCCCGCTCGTCGAGGTTGTTGATCTGGTCCTTGATCTGGCCCATGCCCGGGAGCATGCCGAGCAGTTTGGAGATGGAGCCCATCTTCCTGACCTGCTCCATCTGGGCCAGGAAGTCGTCGAGGGTGAAGTCCTGACCCTTCTTGGAGGCCAGCTTCTCGGCCATCTTCTGGGCTTCGGCCTGGTCGAAGGTCTTCTCCGCCTGCTCGATCAGGGTGAGCAGGTCACCCATGTCGAGGATGCGGGAGGCCATCCGGTCCGGGTGGAAGGCGTCGAAGTCCTCGAGCTTCTCGCCGTTGGAGGCGAACATGATCGGCTTGCCGGTGATCTGGCGGATCGACAGGGCCGCGCCACCGCGGGCGTCGCCGTCGAGCTTGGAGAGCACCACGCCGTCGAAGCCGACGCCGTCGCGGAAGGACTCGGCGGTGTTGACCGCGTCCTGGCCGATCATCGCGTCGACGACGAAGAGGATCTCGTCCGGGGAGACCGCGTCCCGGATGTCCGCGGCCTGCTGCATCATCTCGGCGTCGATGCCGAGACGGCCTGCGGTGTCCACGATCACGATGTCGTGGACCTTGGACTTGGCGAACTCGATGGAGTCCTTGGCGACCTTGACCGGGTCACCGACGCCGTTGCCCGGCTCGGGGGCGTACACGGCCACGCCCGCCCGCTCGGCGACGACGCTGAGCTGGTTCACGGCGTTCGGGCGCTGGAGGTCGCAGGCGACCAGGAGCGGGGAGTGACCCTGCTCCTTGAGCCAGCGGCCGAGCTTGCCCGCGAGGGTGGTCTTACCGGCGCCCTGGAGACCCGCGAGCATGATCACGGTGGGCGGCTGCTTGGCGAAGCGCAGCCGCCGGGTCTCGCCGCCGAGGATCGTGACGAGTTCCTCGTTGACGATCTTCAGGACCTGCTGGGCGGGGTTGAGCGCCCGGGAGACGTCGGCGCCGAGGGCGCGGTCCTTGACGTTCTTGATGAACGTCCGCACCACGGGCAGCGCCACGTCCGCCTCGAGCAGCGCGATACGGATCTCGCGCGCGGTGGCGTCGATGTCCGCCTCGCTCAGACGCCCCTTGCCGCGGAGGTTCTTGAAGGTCGCTGAGAGGCGATCGGAGAGAGTATCGAACACGGCGGCGTCGGTCCTCGGAGTCGGGGGCAGTGTGAGCGCCTTCCAGGGTATCCCGGCTCGGTGCGGTGCCGGGATCCCGTGTCACGCCCGCAACATCTCCTCCAGCTTCCGCGCCACGGCGGCCGCGTCGCCGCTCGCCAATGGGGCGTCCTTGCCGTCGGTGACGTAGAACGCGTCGACCGCGTTGGCGCCGAGCGTCGAGACGTGTGCGCTGCGCACCCGCACCTCGGCGTCCTCCAGCGCCGCCCCGATCCGGAAGAGCAGTGCGGGGGCGTCCTGGGCGCGCACCTCGATGACGGTGGCGTGCCGGGAGGCGGCCGGGGCGACGGTCACCCGCGGCGGGGGCGCCACGACACCCCGGCGCCGCGGATAGGCGGCGTCGCGCTCGGCGAGCCGCCCGGCGATGTCCAGCGAGCCGTCCAGGGCCCGTACGAGATCGGCGCGCAGCCGGGCCGCCTGGGGCAGCGAGCCGTACTGGGCGGCGACCCGCCAGTTCAGCAGCAGGACCGAGCCCTCGACGCCGTCGGGCAGGGCCAGGGTGCGCAGTTCCGCCGTACGGACCGTCAGGCGGTGCATCGCCAGGATGCCGGCCACCGCGGGCAGGACGCCCGGCTGGTCCGGTACGGCGATCACCAGCTCCACGCCCAGTGGCTCGGGGTCCCCGGACGGCTGCTCCTCGGAGGGCGCCTCGGTCTGGGCGCGCAGGGAGAGCACGGGACCGCCGGTGGCGATCGCCTCGATGGCGAGCCGCTCCTGCTCGGCGGTGGGGGCGGCCGCCTCGGGCTCGTCGGGTTCGTCCCCGGCGAGCACCGCGGCGACCCGTTTGACGAGGTCGGCGACCAGGGAGCCCCGCCAGGTCGACCAGGCTGCCGGTCCGGTGGCCAGGGCGTCCGCCTCGGTCAGCGCGTGCAGCAGCTCCAGGGTGCCCTGCGAGCCGACCGCCTCGGCGACCGCGCGCACGGTGGCCGGGTCCTCCAGGTCGCGCCGGGTGGCGGTGTCGACGAGCAGCAGATGGTGCCGTACGAGAGCCGCGAGAACGGCGACGTCGTCGCGGTCGAAGCCGATCCGGCCCGCCACGTCGCGCGCGATGATCTCGCCGGCCACCGAGTGGTCGCCGGGCCAGCCCTTGCCGATGTCGTGCAGCAGGGCGGCGACGAGGAGCAGGTCGGGGCGGTGGACGCGGCGGGTGAACTCCGAGGCGCGCACGGCGGTCTCGATGAGGTGCCGGTCGACGGTCCAGATGTGCACGGCGTTGCGCTGGGGGCGGCAGCGGACCCGCTCCCAGTCGGGCAGCATGCGGGTGATCAGGCCCTCGGCCTCCAGCGCCTCCCAGACCTCGATGGTGGGCTGCCCCGAGCCGAGCAGGGTCACCAGTTGCTCGCGCGCCTCGGCGGGCCACGGCGTGGGCAGGGGGCGCACCCCGGCCGCCATGCGCCGCACCGCGTGCAGGGAGAGCGGGAGTCCGGCCTGCGCGGCGGCGGCCGCGGCGCGCAGTGGGAGCACGGGGTCGCGGTCGGGGCGCGCGGCACGGGCGAGCACCACCTCGCCGTCCTGCTCGACCACGCCCTCGGCCAGCGGGGACCGCTCGGCGACCGGCTTGCCGCCGCCCAGCATGGCGCGCAGCCGCGGCCGCACGGAGCGCGACCTGAGCACCCGCCCGACCTCGCGCCAGGTGACGTCACTGGCGTACGAGATGACGCGCGCCGCTTCGTAGACCTGGCGCAGCAGGGTGTCGGCGTCCAGGAGGCCGAGTTCGGCGGCGACCTGGTCCTGCTCCTGGAGGGCGAGCCGGTCGGTCGCGCGCCCGGTGGTCAGGTGCAGGGCGTCCCGGACGTCGAGCAGCCGGCGCCGGGCGTCGTCGAGGCCCTCGCGCGGGGCGTCGGCCAGCCAGGAGGCGGCGACGGCGCGCAGGGCGGTCGCGTCCCGGAGTCCGCCGCGGGCCTCCTTGAGATCGGGTTCAAGGAGGTACTGGAGTTCGCCCTGGCGCTCGGCGCGCTCGGCGCACAGCTCCTGGAGCTCGGGCAGACGCTTGGGCGCCTGGTTGCGCCAGTCGGCGAGGACCGCCGTGCGGAGTCCGGCGGTCAGCCCCAGGTCACCGGCTAGGTGACGGGCGTCCAGGAGACCGAGTTGGACTTTCAAATCCTCCCCGGCGGTCTTGCGGGCCTCCGCGGGGGTGCGCACGGAGTGGTCGAGGGCGAGGCCCAGGTCCCACACCGGGTACCAGATGCGGTCGGCCAGGGCGGCGACCGCGCCGGAGTCGCTGCCGTCGTGCAGCAGGACCAGGTCCAGGTCGCTGCGCGGGGACAGCTCGCCGCGGCCGTAGCCGCCGACGGCGATCAGGGAGACTCCGCGCAGCCCCTCGCCCGCGGCGCCGAAGAGGCCGGCCAGCCACTCGTCCGTCAGTTCGGAGAGGGCGGAACGGCGCGGCGGCCCGGACCGCGCCCCCTCTTGGAGGAGGCGCAGCCGGGCCGCCGCGTAGCCGCTGGGTCCCGAGTCCTCTGCATCCTTGCGCACGTCCGTGCTCGTCACCCAGCAGCTCCTGTTCTGTTCTTCGGTCAGAGCGCGTCCGGGCCGCGCTCGCCCGTCCGGACCCGTACGGCGGTCTCGACCGGGAGGGACCAGACCTTGCCGTCACCGATCTTGCCGGTGCGGGCCGCCTTGACGATGACGTCGATCAGCTGCTCGGCGTCGTCGTCCTCGGCGAGGACCTCGATGCGGATCTTCGGGACCAGGTCGACGGTGTACTCGGCACCGCGGTAGACCTCGGTGTGGCCCCGCTGACGACCGTAACCGCTCGCCTCGGTGACCGTCAGGCCGTGGACCCCGAAGGCCTGGAGGGCTTCCTTGATCTCGTCGAGCCGGTGCGGCTTGACGACGGCGGTGATGAGCTTCATGCGTCCACCTTCTTGGACTCGACAGCGACGGCGACCTTGGCGGCACCGCCACCGGCACCGCTGAAGTCGTAGGCGGTCTCGGCGTGCTCGGCCTGGTCGATGCCCGAGATCTCCTCGTCCTCGTCGACCCGCATACCGATGGTCTTGTCGAGGAGGAAGGCGAGGATCGCGGAGGCGATCAGGGAGTAGGCGAGGACCGCGAAGACACCGGCGCACTGCTTCCAGAACTGGTCCAGGCCGCCGCCGTAGAAGAGGCCCTCGACGTCGGACTGGCCCTTGCCGCTGGCGAAGAAGCCGATCAGCAGGGAGCCGATGACACCGCCGACCATGTGGACGCCGACGACGTCGAGCGAGTCGTCGTAGCCGAACTTGTACTTGAGGCCCACCGCCATGGCGCACAGGACACCGGCGATGACGCCGACGCAGATCGCGCCGATCGGGGTGACCGCACCACCGGAGGGGGTGATGGCGACCAGACCGGCGACCGCGCCGGAGGCGGCGCCCAGCGTGGTGAACGCGCCGTGGCGGATCTTCTCGTAGAGGAGCCAGCCGAGCATGGCCGCGGCGGTGGCGATCTGGGTGTTGACGAACATCAGGGAGCCGACGCCGTCGTCGTTGCCGAGCCACGAGCCGGCGTTGAAGCCGAACCACCCGAACCACAGGAGGCCCGCGCCGAGCATGACCAGCGGGAGGCTGTGCGGGCGCATCGGGTCACGCTTGAAGCCGACGCGCTTGCCGATGACCAGGATCACGCCGAGTGCCGCGGCACCCGCGTTGATGTGGACCGCCGTACCACCGGCGAAGTCGATCACACCGAGCTCGAAGGCCCAGCCGCCGGTGCCCCAGACCCAGTGCGCGACCGGGAAGTAGACGACCGTCGCCCACAGCACGACGAACAGCGACCAGGCGCTGAACTTCACGCGGTCGGCCAGGGCGCCGCTTATCAGGGCGGGGGTGATGATGGCGAACATCATCTGGAAAACCGCGAAGGCGAAGACGGGGATCGTGTAGCCGGACCAGATGTCCGCCTTGTCGATGCCGGTCCAGCCGAAGAAGTCGTTCTCCCAGCCGATGAGCGAGCCGTGGTCGGTACCGAACGCCATGGAGAAGCCGTAGACCACCCACAGGATGGTGACGATCCCCATGCTGATGAAGCTCATCATCAGCATGTTGAGGGTGCTCTTGACGCGGACCATGCCTCCGTAGAAGAAGGCGAGACCCGGGGTCATGATCAGCACCAGGGCGGAACAGATCAGCATGAAGCCTGTGTTGGCCACGGACAGCTTGTCCGCGGCGAGCGTGATGGCTGGTGCCATCGGCGTCTCCTCGTCGTAGGTACGGCCCCGTGCGGGCGAAGCCAGAGCGGATTGAGGGGTGGGCCGGTTATGCGCCATGAGATTGGCGCAGCGCGGTTTCGGTGGAAGCCCCTCGTTGTTTCGCCGCCGTGACGAAGGCGCCGCGTGTGTTACGCGTCGATGAACTGGCAGATTCCGGCCGCGTCGATCGTTATCGTGGCGCAACCTTCGTAGAAGGAAAGAAACCGGCCGCGGTCGGCCTTCCGATGACCTGGCATGGGGGAGCCGAGTCGGGCAGTTCGGGAGGGCCGGCCGCGGCCGGGGTTCAAGGGATCCGCGGGGTTGTCAGACGGCTTCCGCGGTCTCGGGCAGTTCGACGGCGAGCTTCTCCGTCAGGTCCACGACCTCCGCGAGATCACCGAAATCGCGTACGGCAGTGTCGATCGTCTTTCGGATACGAGTGTTGACGCGCTCGGAGCGGACTTTCCTGGCGATTCCCATGGCCTGTTCCGCCAGGACCGTGCTCTGCTCGGGCTCGCGCTGGAGCAGATGGACCGTGGCCATCCCGATGAGGTTCAGTGCGTACGACCGCTGGTGCTCGGTGTCCTCGGCGAAGAGCTCCACGGCCTTCTGCATGAGGGGCTCGGCCAGCGAGGCGTAGGTGGGGCTGCGACCGGCGACGTAGGCCAGGTCGCGGTAGGAGTGTGAGTTCTCGCCGTACAGCTCGGCCTCGGAGAAGAAGCGGATCCAGTCGGGGTCCGGCTCGTCCCACTCGCCGGCGTCGGCGAAGGTGTCCTCGGCCATCCGGACCGCCCGCTTGCACCGGCCGGGCTGGCCCATGTTGGCGTAGGCGCGAGCCTCCATCGCATACAGCATCGACTGGGTGCGCGGGCTCGCGCAGTCCCGGCTGCCGTACTGCGCGAGGTGGATCAGCTCCAGGGCGTCCTCGGGCCGGCCGAGGTGGATCATCTGGCGGCTCATGCTGGACAGGACGTACGAGCCGAGGGGCCGGTCACCGGCCTCCTTGGCGGCGTGCAGCGCGAGGACGAAGTACTTCTGGGCGGTGGGCTGCAGCCCCACGTCGTACGACATCCAGCCGGCCAGCTCGGCCAGCTCGGCGGCGACCTTGAAGAGCTTGCGGGTGGTGGCCTCGGGCTGGGGCTCCTGGAGGAGGTCGGTCACCTCGTGCAGCTGGCCTACGACCGCCTTGCGGCGCAGGCCGCCGCCGCACTGGGCGTCCCACTCGCGGAACATCTTGGTCGTCGACTCGAGGAGCTCCAGCTCCGGCCGGGAGAGCCGGCCCGCGCGCCGGGAGGCGGGCTCGGGTTCGCGGTGCGGGGTGGCGGGGCCGGGGACCAGCCAGCGCTGCATGGGCTCGATGAGGGTCGGGCCCGCGGACAGGGCGAGCGAGGTTCCGAGGAAGCCGCGCCGCGCCAGCATGAGGTCGCTGCGCGAGAACTCGCTGAGCAGGGCCACCGTCTGCGGGCCCGTCCAGGGCAGGTCGACGCCGGTCGCGGAGGGCGACTGGCGGGCGGCGCGCAGTCCGAGGTCCTCGACGGAGACGACGCAGCCGAACCGCTCGGAGAACAGCTCGGACAGGATCCTGGGGATGGGTTCGCGGGGGTTCTCGCCGTCCAGCCAGCGGCGCACCCGCGAGGTGTCGGTGGAGATGTGGTTGGCCCCCAGCTGGCGGGCCCTGCGGTTGACCTGGCGGGCGAGCTCGCCCTTCGACCAGCCGCTGCGCACGAACCAGGAGGTGAGCAGTTCGTTGGGGCGCTTGTCGACCGGGGAAGAGCCCTGCGCAGCGCTACCGGCGCTCGTCCCGCTCCCGCTGTTGCCGCCCACTGGAACGCCCCCATCCCTGAGACCACTTGCCCTGAGGCCACTCGCCGTCGAGTGCGCCAAGCCCTATCAGAATGCCGGTAAATACGGCCGTCCGTCCGGCGGTTGTCATCCTTCGAACGGGAAGCCGACTTGCCTCCGGCATACCCACAAGTGCATGTGCCCCCAGGACTCGTGCACTCAAAGTAATCCTACGATCACCCGTCCAGCCATGGCGATCCCGGAAACGCCACCATTCGCCACCCCTTCGAATGAACTCACGGTCGCCTCCACACGATTCACTTGACATAGACCGACCGGGGGTGGGCGGAGCGATGCACTCAGGGGCGCACTCGGCCGAGCGCACCACCCGGAGCACATCCGAGCGCCACCGGAACCCGAAAGGGGAGACGGAGAGTGACCGGGCGAGTCCGTCACGTAACCACCGGCGCGCTGGACCCGTTGGAGGGGGCATGGGCTTCACGATCGGCGGCATCCGGGAGATGCGTTCGGGCACGCGTCGGCGCGGCCGCTCCTCGGAGTGCACGGCCGTCGCCGAGTTCACCGGACTCTGGGGCTGGGACGTCGTCCCGGGCGCGCGGGCCGCGGCGGGCGCCTGCTCCTGCGGACACGCGGACTGCCGTGCCCCGGGGGCCCATCCGCTCGACTTCGCGCCCCACATCCCCGCGGGTGCCACGCTCGACGACGTGACGAAGGCCTGGTCGGAGTTCCCGGGCGCCGCGGTGATGCTCCCCGTCGGCCGCGCGTTCGACGTCATCGAGGTGGCCGAGCCCGCCGGCCGCCGCGCCCTGGTCCGCCTGGAGCGCATGGGCCTGCCCCTCGGCCCGGTGACGGCGACCCCCGAGGGCCGCGCCCAGTTCTTCGTCGCCCCGGGCGCCGCGGCCGACCTGACGGAGCTGCTCTACCGCATGGGCTGGGACGACGCGACCTCCCTCGACCTGCGCGGCCTGGGCCCCGGCACGTACGTCACCGCTCCCCCGTCGGACCGGGGCGGCCTGGGCCCGGTCCAGTGGCTGCGGCCGCCCTCGCTGGACACGGCCACGAAGCCGCCGGCGGCCCGTCTGCTGCTGGGGACGCTGGCGTACGTGGCGCACCGGTCGCGCGCATAGCCGTACATGACGAAGCGCCCGCTCCAACTGCACCTTGGGGCGGGCGCTTCCTACAGCACCTACGGACATCCGGAGGTGGTCAGTCGCCGATAAGCGCATCCACGAACGCCTCCGGCTCGAACGGCGCCAGATCGTCCGCCCCCTCCCCCAGCCCCACCAGCTTCACCGGCACGCCCAGCTCCCGCTGGACCGCGACCACGATGCCGCCCTTGGCGGTGCCGTCGAGCTTGGTCAGGACGATGCCGGTGATGTCGACGACCTCGGCGAAGACGCGGGCCTGCACCAGGCCGTTCTGCCCGGTGGTGGCGTCGAGGACGAGCAGCACCTCGTCGAGCGGCGCGTGCTTCTCCACGACCCGCTTGACCTTGCCGAGCTCGTCCATGAGCCCGGTCTTGGTGTGGAGGCGGCCGGCCGTGTCGATGAGGACCACGTCGACCCCCATCTCCTTGCCCTCCTTGACCGCGTCGAAGGCGACGGAGGCGGGGTCCCCGCCCTCGGGCCCGCGCACGGTGTAGGCGCCGACCCGCTCGCCCCAGGTCTGGAGCTGGTCCGCGGCGGCGGCCCGGAAGGTGTCGGCGGCGCCGAGGACGACCGTACGGCCGTCGGCGACGAGGACGCGCGCGAGCTTGCCCGTGGTGGTGGTCTTGCCGGTGCCGTTGACCCCGACGACCATCACGATGCCGGGCTTGCGGTCGTCCGGCTCGGTCTTCACCGTGCGGTCGACCTCGGTGCCGACGAGCTTGAGCAGCTCCTCGCGCAGCAGGCCGCGCAGTTCGACGGGGGTGCGGGTGCCGAGCACCTTCACGCGCTCGCGCAGCCCGTCGACCAGTTCCTGGGTCGGGGCCACGCCGACGTCGGCGGTGAGGAGGATGTCCTCGATCTCCTCCCAGGTGTCGTCGTCGAGGTGCTCGCGCGACAGCAGGGCGAGGAGCCCCTTGCCGAACGCGTTCTGGGAGCGGGAGAGCCGGCCACGGAGCCGGACCAGGCGTCCCGCGGTGGGCTCCGGGACCTCGATCTCGGCGGGTGGGAGCTCTTCGGCGACGGGCGGCGCGGAGCCGTCCGGGAGGTCCACCTCCTCTATCGTCCGGCGCGGTTCGTCGCGCGGGGTCTCGGCCTCGTCGCCGACGTGCGGCTCGGCCGGAGGGGCGGTGATGTCGGGAGCGGCGGGAGGGGGCGGGGGCAGCGACTTCTTGCGCCGGCTGCCGACGACGAGCCCGCCGAGCACACCGAGCACGACCACGGCGATGACTACAGCAAGGATGACGGTTTCCATAACGCGTCCAGTATCCATCCCTCCCTCGCGGGGGCTCCCTGGAGGACATGGGCCGATCCCGTGGTCATTTCATCCCCTATATGGTGATTGACCATGAGTGCCCTCGAAACCCACGGCCTGGAACCGGTTCCCGACGCCGAGCGCACCGCCCGGACCCGCGGCCTCTTCCCCACCTGGGTGGCCGCCAACATCAGCGTCCTGCTGCTGACCATGGGAGCGGGCCTGTCCGTCTCGTACGGCCTGAACTTCTGGCAGGCACTCGTGGTGGGCGTCGCCGCGCCCGTCGTGTCGTACGGCCTCGTCGGCCTGATCGGTGTCGCCGGCAAGCGCGGCGGCGCGCCCGGCATGGCCCTGTCCCGCGCGGTCTTCGGGCAGCGCGGGAACCTGCTGCCCGGGGCGCTGATCTGGGTCGCCCGCTGGGGCTGGGAGACGATCAACGCGGTGACCGGCGCCTATGCGCTGCTCACGGTCCTGGACATCCTCTTCGGCGTCCGGAAGAGCACGCCCCTGATCGTCGCGACCCTGCTCCTCTTCGTGGCCACGACCTTCGTGATCTCGGGCCTGGGCATCGAGGCCGTGCGGGTGTGCAACCGCTGGGCGACCCGCCTCTTCGCGGTCTTCTCCGCGCTGGTCCTGGCGTATCTGGTCGCCGAGACGGACTGGAGCGAGGTCTTCGGGCGGCCCGCGGGACCGGCGTCGGCGGTGGTGGCGGGCGTCGGCCTGATCGCGGCGGGCGGGATCAGCTGGGTGCCGACCTCCCCCGACTTCACGCGCTATCTGCCGCGTACGGCGTCCTCGGCGGCGATCGTACGCAACACGGTGGGCGGCGCCGGGATCGTCGTCCTGCCGATGGTGCTCATGGGCGCGGTGATGGCCTCCGGCACCCCGGACCTGGCCTCGGCGCCGGATCCGGTCTCCTTCCTCGGCGAGATCCTCCCGCTCTGGCTGGCCGTCCCCTACCTGCTGATCGCCCTGGTCGGCACCCTCCTGATCAACGCGATGTCGATGTACTCCGCGGGCTTCACCGCCCAGACACTCGGCTTCCGGGTCCCGCGACACTGGGCGGTCTCGGTCAACGCGGTCATCTCGCTGACCCTCGGCGCCGTCCTGATGCTGGCCGCGACGAGCTTCATGGGCACCTTCGTCACCTTCCTGTCCCTCCTCGCGGTGGCCTTCTCGGCCTGGGCGGGCGTCTTCGGTACGGACATGCTCCGCCGCCGCTTCTACGACCCTGAGGCCCTCCTCGACACCGGCCGCACCAGCGCCTACTGGTACCGGGGCGGCTTCAGCCCGGCCGCCGTCACCGCGTGGGCGGCCGGACTCGGCACGGGACTCCTCTTCACGGCCTCCGACTGGTTCAGCGGCCCGTTCTCCTCGGGCAACCCGATCGGCGAGTACGGCCTCGGCTGGCTGGCCACGATCACCGTCTCGGGCGCGCTGTACGCGGCGCTGCCCAAACCTGCGGTGGTCACGTCCGCCGACCGGCGCCTGCCTCTGGCCGTCTGACGCACCGTCAGCTACCGTCCCCCGCACCAGCCGCCCGGTGAAGGGGGACCCCCATGCCCGTCACGGTCGTACGCTTCAACCTCGTCGAACCCGGCGCGACCCCGGCCTCCCTGGGCGCGCGCTACAAAGCGGCCCTGGAGATGGCCGCCTACGCCGACGAGCACGGCATCACCACCGTGCAGACCGAGGAGCACCACGGCGTCGCCAACAACTGGCTGCCCTCGCCCTTCGCCTTCGCGGCCGCGGTCTTCGGCGCGACGCAGCGCATCGCGGTCACCGTCTCCGCCGTCATCGGCCCCCTGCACGACCCGCTCCGCCTGGCCGAGGACATCGCCGTCCTGGACCTGCTGAGCGGCGGCCGCCTCGTCACGGTCGCCGGCATCGGCTACCGCCCCGAGGAGTACGCCCAGTTCGACGTCGACTGGAAGCGCCGGGGCCGCCTCCAGGACGAACTCCTGGAGACCCTCCTCAAGGCCTGGACCGGCGAGGAGTTCGAGTACCGCGGCCGTACGGTACGGGTCACCCCGCGCCCCTTCACCGACCCGCACCCCCTCCTCCTGGTCGGCGGCTCCTCCAAGGCGGCGGCCCGGCGAGCCGCCCGCCTCGGCCTCCCCTTCTTCCCCAGCGCGCATCTGCCGGAGCTGGAGGCGTACTACAAGGAACGGCTCGTGGAGTACGGCACGGAGGGCTGGACCATGATGCCGACGGCCGAGACACCGCTGCTGCACCTCGCCGAGGACCCGGACCAGGCGTGGGCCCGGTACGGCGGGCATTTCCTGCACGAGGCGCAGACCTACGCCTCCTGGCAGTCCGGGGACATCCGCTCGGCGGTCCGGTCGGCGGCCACGTCCGTGGACGAACTCCGCGCGGAGGGCGTGTACCGGATCCTCACCCCGGACCAGTGCGTGGAGCAGGGTCTCGACAACCTCGTACTGCATCCGCTGGCGGGCGGAATGCCGGTGGAGGAGGGCTGGCGGAGTATGCGGCTGTTCGCGGAGCGGGTGATTCCGGCGCTGGGTGACTGAGCCGGGGCGTCACGGCCGGGGAGGTGCACGCGTTTCTGCGGGAGATCGCGCTGCTGCGCGCGCATCTCGACCCGCTCGCCTACAGCACCGAGCGCCGGCGGGCGACGGCCGAGGAGCACGAGCAGCAGATCGCGGAACTGCTGCGGATCATCGAGGAGGCCGCCCTGCGGGCCCTGTTGATCGGCGGCGGGGTCCTCGTCCGGTGACCCCCGGCGCGTAGGACACCGCCGCCCCCGGTCCAGGCGGTTGCCGGGCCGGGGGCGGCGGAAGGTTCGGGGAGAGGGGCAGCGGGGTGGTGACCCCTCCCCCCGGGCTCGTGGGCGGGCCGTCAGCCCATCTCCTCCAGCGCCTTGCCCTTCGTCTCCTTGACGTACTTGAGGACGAACGGGATGGAGAGCGCGGCGAAGACCGTGTAGATCACGTAGGTGACGGAGAGGTTCCAGTCGGCCAGCGACGGGAAGCTCGCGGTGATGGCCCAGTTGGCGATCCACTGCGCGGAGGCGGCGACGCCCAGCGCGGCGGCGCGGATCCGGTTCGGGAACATCTCGCCGAGGAAGACCCAGACGACCACACCCCAGGACAGGGCGAAGAAGAGCACGAAGACGTGGGCGGCGATGAGTGCGGTCCAGCCCTGCGCGGCGGGCAGCTTGCCGTCGACGAGGTCGAAGGAGAACGCCCAGGCCTCCAGACCGAGCCCGATCACCATGCCGACCGAGCCGATCAGCGCGAGCGGCTTGCGGCCGATCCGGTCCACGAAGATCATCGCGATCACGGTGCCGACGATGTTGATGATCGACGTCGTGAAGGAGTAGAAGAACGAGTCCGTCGGGTCGACACCGACCGACTGCCACAGCGTCGAGGAGTAGTAGAACGCGACGTTGATGCCGACGAACTGCTGGAAGACCGACAGCCCGATACCGACCCAGACGATCGGCTTGAAGAAGAACGAACCGCCGAGCAGGTCCTTGAAGGTCGACTTGTGCTCGCTCTTCATCGCGTGCTCGATCTCGGCGACCCGGGCGTTCAGGTCGATCTTGTCGCCCTCGACCTCGGCGAGGATCTCGCGGGCCCGCTCGTGCTTGCCGACGGAGATCAGGAAGCGCGGGGACTCGGGGATGGCGAAGGAGAGCAGCCCGTACAGGACGGCCGGGACCACCATGACGCCGAGCATGACCTGCCAGGCCTCAAGACCCATCAGCTTGCCGCGCTGGTCGCCGCCGGCCGCGTTCAGCAGGCCCCAGTTGACCAGCTGCGAGATGGCGATGCCGATGACGATCGCGGCCTGCTGGAAGGAGCCGAGGCGGCCGCGGTACGCCGGCGGGGCGACCTCGGCGATGTAGGCGGGGCCGATGACCGAGGCCATGCCGATGGCGAAGCCGCCGACGATCCGCCAGAAGGCGAGGTCGTACAGCGCGAAGGGCAGCGCCGAGCCGACGGCGCTGATCGTGAAGAGGACGGCCGAGATCTGCATGCAGCGGATCCGGCCGATGCGGTCGGCGATCCGTCCCGCGGTCGCCGCGCCGATGGCACAGCCGATCAGGGCGATGGCGATGACCTGTGCCAGGGCCGCGGAACCGATGTCGTAGCGGTCCCGGATGGCCTCGACGGCACCGTTGATCACGGAGCTGTCGTAGCCGAAGAGGAAACCGCCCATCGCGGCCGCCGCCGCGATGAAGATGACGTGCCCGAGGTGATCGGGATGAGCCGTCCGGGCTCCTGACTGCTGCGCCTGCGCTGTATTGGTCACGTTCAACTCCTAAGGCCACACAGACCCTATGCCTTCAATTCCTAAAGTCAAAGGTGGGGTGATGTGAGAAAGCAGGCACTGATCGAGACTCTTGTGTTCAAGTCTTGAAGGAATGGAAACGGAGTGGACCGGCTAGCGCAGCCGCTGGCTGATGACCTTCGAGACGCCGTCGCCCTGCATGGAGACGCCGTACAGCGCGTCGGCGACCTCCATCGTCCGCTTCTGGTGCGTGATCACGATGAGCTGCGAGGCCTCTTGCAGTTCCTGCATGATTCGGATCAGCCGCTGGAGGTTGGTGTCGTCGAGCGCGGCCTCGACCTCGTCCATGACGTAGAACGGGCTCGGCCGCGCCTTGAAGATCGACACGAGCAACGCTACGGCGGTGAGTGAGCGCTCGCCACCGGAGAGCAGGCTCAGCCGCTTCACCTTCTTGCCCGGCGGCCGCGCCTCGACGTCCACGCCCGTGGTGAGCATGTTGTCGGGGTCGGTGAGGATCAACCGCCCCTCGCCACCCGGGAAGAGCCGGCTGAAGACGCCCTCGAACTCCCGCGCCGTGTCCCGGTACGCCTCGGTGAAGACCTGCTCGACACGCTCGTCGACCTCCTTCACCACCTGAAGCAGGTCGGCGCGGGTCTTCCTGAGGTCCTCCAGCTGCTCACTGAGGAACTTGTGCCGCTCCTCCAGCGCCGCGAACTCCTCCAGGGCGAGCGGGTTGACCTTGCCGAGCTGCTGGTAGGCGCGCTCGGCGGCCTTGAGCCGCTTCTCCTGCTCGGCCCGGTGGAACTGCTTCGGCTGGTTGCGCGGATGCTCCGGATCCTCCGGCAGCTCCTCGCCCTCGGCGGGCAGCGAGGGCGGGACGAGCTGATGGGGGCCGTACTCCTCGACGAGCCCCGCGGGCTCCACGCCCAGCTCCTCCAGCGCCTTGGTCTCCAGCTGCTCGATCCGCATCCGCTTCTCCGCGCCGAGCACCTCACCCTTGTGCACGGAGTCGGTCAGCTTGTCGAGCTCGGCCTTGAGATCGCGGCCGGTGGTGCGGGCCGCCGCGAGCTCCTGCTCGCGCCGGGCCTTGGCCGCGTCGGCGACGGTCCGCTCCTCCTGTGCGCGGCCGAGCGAGACCTCGACGTGCGCGAGCAGCTGCCGGGCACCGTTCGCTACCGCTTCGGCGACGGTGGCCTCGTGGCGGAGCCTTGCCTTGCGCTGCTCGGCACGCGCGCGTGCGTCGCGCTCCGCTCGGGCGGCGCGGTCGAGGGAGTCGGCCCGTCCGGCCAGTCCCTTGACGCGTTCCTCGTGCGTACGGACCTGGAGGCGGGCCTCCATCTCGGTCTGCCGTGCGTTGGCGCCGTCGGCGGCGAGACGGTCGCGTACGGAGGTGTCCGGTTCCTCCTCGACCGGCATCTCCTCGGCGACGGCGAGGCGTTCGGCGAGCTCCTCGACCTCTTCGAGGGCCTTCTCCAGGGCGTCCTGTGCGCGGGCTGCTGCTGCCGTGGAGCGTTCTGCCTCGCCTGCCGCTCCGCGGGCCTGGCCTGAGAGCCTGCCGAGTTGCTGGGCGACCGCCGACTTCTCACGGTCTGCGGCTCTACGGCGTTCTCCCAGCTCCTCCACTTGGGCGGCTGCGGCTTTGCGGTGCTCTACGGCGGTGTGCTGGGCCTCGGTGAGTTCCTCGCAGCGGACTGCCAGCTCTTCGAGTTCCGCCGCCGCCTCGTCCACCGAAGCCTGTACTTCGAGGAGGCTGGGGGCGCCTGCGGAGCCGCCGTGGGCGAAGTGGGCGGCCAGGAGGTCGCCTTCTTCGGTGACTGCGGTGAGGTGGGGGTTCGCGTAGACGAGGTCTTCGGCGTCTTCGAGGGTGCCGACGATGACGATGCCGTGGAGTAGGCGTCTTACGGCCGGCATGAGGTCCTGTGGGGCGCGGACCAGGTCTGCCGCGTGTTGATGGGTGGCGTCTGCGGGGCCGTCGTGGCTGGTCGCGCAGTTCCCCGCGCCCCTGGGTTGGTCTGCCGACCCTGCGACAAGAAGTGAAGCCCTGCCTCCGTCTTGTTTCCGCAGCAAGCGGATTGCGTCTGCCGCTGCCTGTGGGGATGTCACCGCCAACGCGTCCGCTGCCGCGCCGAACGCCGCTGCCAGGGCCACCTCGTGGCCCGGTGTCACCGTCAGGAGTTCTGCCGCCGGGCCGAGCAAGCCGGTGAGGCGGTCCTTTGCGTTCAGGAGGGCTCCTGTGCCGTCCTTCCTTCGCAGTCCCAGCGCCAAGGCCTCGTGTCTCGCCTGGGTCGCCGCCCTCTTGCGTTCCGCTGCTGTGGCCGCCTCTCGGGCCGCCGTCAGTGCGGACTCCGCTTCGGCCAACTGCCGCTTGGCCGTCTCGTGTTGTGCCGCCAGTTCCGCGTCGTCCGCGTCCAGGCCGTCGACCTCGGCCTTGAGGGTCTCGTACTCCTCCTGGGCAGCGAACGCGCGCTCCTGGGCCTCGTCCCGCGCCGCCGCCAGGCGGTCGATCTCGGCCTGGGCGGAGGCGGCGCGTGAACGGGCCGCGTTGACCTGGCCGTTGAGACGGGCGAGGCCCTCGCGGCGGTCGGCGATGGCGCGGGCCACGTCCTTCAGGCGCCGCTCCTCCTGGACCAGCGTGCGCTCCAGTTCGGCGCGGTGGGCGACCGTGTCCTCCAGGGCGTGCTCGGCCGCCTCCAGGGCCGCCTCCAGCTCGGCCTCCTGCTCGCGGATCCGGGCGGCCTCGCGCTCCATGTCCTCGGGGTCGCGGCCCCGGCGCTCCTCGGGCGGCGCCGAGGTGGCGCTCTTCACCCGCGCGTCGGCCAGCGAGATCGTGCCGCGCACCCGCTCGGCGAGCTGGGAGAGTTCGTACCAGGTCTGCTGGGCCCGCTGGAGCCGGGGCGTGAGCTGCCGGACCTCGTCCTCCAGGAGGGCCTCGCGCTGGAGGGCCTTCTTCAGCTCCTGCTCGGCGGCCTCCTTGCGCTCCTTCAGCGCGGCCTCGTCCGCGACCTCGGTCTGGAGCGCCTGGCGCAGTCGTACGAGATCGTCGGCGAGGAGGCGGAGGCGGGCGTCCCGCAGGTCCGCCTGGATGACGGCGGCCCGGCGCGCGACGGCCGCCTGGCGGCCCAGCGGCTTGAGCTGCCTTCGGAGTTCGTCCGTGAGGTCCTGCACGCGGGCGAGGTTGGCCTGCATCGCGTCCAGTTTGCGGAGGGCCTTCTCCTTGCGCTTGCGGTGCTTCAGGACACCCGCGGCCTCTTCGATGAAGGCGCGGCGGCCCGTGGGGTCCGCGTGCAGGACGGAGTCGAGCTGGCCCTGGCCGACGATGACGTGCATCTCGCGGCCGATACCGGAGTCGGAGAGCAGGTCCTGGATGTCGAGGAGACGGCAGGTGTCGCCGTTGATCTGGTACTCGCTGCCGCCGTTGCGGAACATGATCCGCGTGATGGTGACCTCGGCGTACTCGATGGGCAGCGCGCCGTCGGAGTTGTCGATGGTCAGGGACACCTCGGCGCGGCCCAGCGGGGGACGCCCGGTGGTGCCGGCGAAGATGACGTCCTCCATCTTGCCGCCGCGCAGCGACTTGGCGCCCTGCTCGCCCATGACCCAGCTGAGGGCGTCGACGACGTTGGACTTGCCCGAGCCGTTCGGTCCGACGACACACGTGATGCCCGGCTCGAACCGGAGTGTGGTCGCCGAGGCGAACGACTTGAACCCTCGGAGGGTCAGGGCCTTGAGGTGCACGCCGCTGGACTCTACCTTCCGGGGGTGTCTCACTCCATGAACGCGGAGTTTCCCGCGGTTTCACCTTTGAACGTGCAGGGCACATCAAACGTTGAAGAGAGTGAAGGGATTGCGCGGGGGCAAGAAAGAAGGGACGCCGAAGCGTCCCTTGCAAACTCTGACAACTTAGCGGTTGATACAGGCCTACCGACCACTGCGTGAGCTGTCGTGGAGCGATGCAGTGATCAGGTGAGCGCAGGCTCCGCCTGGTGTGCGTCGATGCTCTCCAGGAGACTTTCGTGAGAAGCGGCAGCCGCGAGCGCGTCGTTCTCCGCCTGGATCCGAACGAGCTCGGATTCCAGGTCCTGGACACGCTGCTGGAGCCGTCGCATCTCGGCGAGGAGTCGCGGGTCGGAGCCGCCGACGTAACCGAGAAGCGCCTTTGCCATGATGGATGGTCCTCCACACTGAGTGACCGACCGAAGCGGTGTGGGTCGTGAGGGATTCGCACCCGCGGTGCTTGACACTCTTGAGTTCGTGCTGCCGTTCATCCATGCCAAACAGCTAAGGTGCGCGGGGTGCTTTCAGCGTCTCACCAAAAAGTTTGACGGTCAACACGATCACGCCCCGTATTGGGGGCGACCCCGGCGCGCGCGGCCTGGAAACGGCGGCGCTGCTGCTCCTCGGGGGCCCGTGGGGCGTGACGATCAATCTTAGGTGCGGAGCCTGCCACGAGAAGCCCTTCTTGGCAACCACCAGCGCCTTTCTGCTCCGGGCAGGTGCCGGTGGCATGTCCCTCCGCTTCCACCGGGGCCGGTTTACAGAATCGGCTCAACGGATGGCGAAGCCGTCGTAACCCCCACGAGGTGTGTCCCAGATCTCGGTGACGCCGTCCACGCGCCCGGGCGTGTCGTCACCCTGGAGCCAGTCGAGGAGTCCTTCGCAGCCCCGTTTCGGTCCTTCCGCGACCACTTGGACCCGTCCGTCGTCCAGATTGAGAGCAAAACCACTCAGGCCGCCGATCTCCAGCGCCTTGGCCCGCGTGAACCAGCGGAAACCCACACCTTGGACGCGTCCGCGCACCCAGGCGACCAGTCGTACATCCTCGCTCATGGGTGCAACCTAACCGGCCAATGTCTCTCCGGGCACTCCTTCCTCTGGCGCCATGCGGTACCGTCCCCTGCCAATGAATCTCATACGAAACTCACTCGATCGTGTGAGTTTTGTGACTTTGGTTGACCGGGGGGACGCGTCGACCTCACGAACAGACGAGGAAGGCAAGGACATGGGACGCCACCGACGCTCCGCCGCCGGCCGCGCCGCCACGGGCCGCGCCACGGGGGTCACGGAAACACTCGGCTCCTACCCGAGCGACTACGCCCCGCAGGACTCGTACAGCAACAGCTACGGCTACGCCCCGCAGAACCAGTTCGCCACGGTGGGCGCGGCCGCTTCGGCGGACTTCTCTTCCGCGGACTTCTCCGCCTCCGACTTCTCCGCCCCCGACTTCCCCGTCGTCGGCGAGACCTCGGCGGACTCCTTCGCCCGCAGCGACGCCTACCTCTTCGCCTCCGAGGAGGAGTACGCCCTCTACCGCGGCGAGAGCTACGTACCCGCCGACGGCCCCCGGCGCGGCTCGCACCGCCGGCGGAAGAAGAAGGTCGCCACCCCGGTGAAGTCCGGCCTGCTCGGGGTCTCCGCGGCCGTCGCCATCGGCACCGTCGCGGTCGCCACCGGCATGGTGCCGGGCCTGGACAACTACAAGATCGGCAGCACCAAGAACCCCGGCGGCGACGTCCAGGCCGCCGGTTCGCCGACCAACTCCCCGGCCGAACAGGGCGGCACCTCGGGCAGCGCCGAGGGCCGCGAGGAGGGTTCCTCGACCAGCCGGGACTCCGAGCGCGCCTCCTCCCCCGCGCCGGCCCCCTCCACCTCGACGGCGGCACCGGCCGAGAAGCAGACGGAGAAGCCCTCGGCCACGCCCAGCGAGGAGCCCGAGACGACCCCTTCGAAGGAGAAGACGAAGGAGCCGGCGGAGAAGGAGACCACCGCCCCCGCGCCGGTCTCCGTGGAGGCTGCCGCCGAGGCCGAGGTCCTGCGGCTCGTCAACGTGGAGCGGGCGAAGGTCGGGTGCAGCCCGGTCGCCGCGAACAGCGCGCTGACCGAGCTGGCCACGGCGTTCAGCAAGGCCATGGCCGACGAGGACTTCTTCGACCACACCGACCCGAGCGGGGCCACGCCCTGGGACCGCGCGGCGAAGGCCGGCATCACCAGCCTCGGCGGCGAGAACATCGCCCGCGGCCAGGCCGACGCGGCCGCGGTGATGGAGGCCTGGATGGAGAGCCCCGGCCACAAGGCCAACATCCTGAACTGCGACTTCCAGACGCTGGGGGTCGGTGTGCAGTTCGGGGCGGGCGGCCCCTGGTGGACGCAGGACTTCGGCTACTAGATCCTTTACGGCCGTCCTTTACTGACCGATACGGGCAGCGCTTTCCATTGGTTAGCGCTCCCTGTCGGTCAGTGCTTTCTTCACGTACTGTTGACATATGGACATCACGCACGACCTCCCGTTCGACGTGTTCGCCAAGGCCTGTCCCTCGCGCGGCACCCTGGAGCACGTCACGGGACGCTGGGGCGGGCTGACGCTGGGCGCGCTGTACGAGGGCTCGCTGCGCTTCAACGAACTGCGGCGCCGGGTGGACGGCGTGAGCGAGAAGATGCTGTCCCAGACCCTCCAGGCCCTGGAGCGCGACGGCCTGGTGCACCGCGAGGCCCAGCCCACCAACCCGCCCCGGGTCGACTACGAACTCACCCCGCTGGGCCGCGGTGTCGCCGAGCGGCTCATCGGCCTCATCGAGTTCCTGGAAGGGCGGATGGGCGACGTCCTGGCCGCCCGCGAGCGTTACGACGTGACGCGCGGCGCCCGCTGACACCGCGGGCAGAAGTAGCTGGACCGGTTCATCCAGGCCCGCCTGCGCATCGGCGTACCGCACCTCTTGCACGGCAGTCCTTCACGGCCGTACGCGTCCAGGGACCGGTCGAAGTAGCCGGACTCGCCGTTGACGTTGACGTACAGGCTGTCGAAGCTGGTGCCGCCGACCGCGAGGGCCGCGTTCATCACGTCCCTGATGTGACCCAGGAGTTCGGCCGTGCGCGGGCGCGTGAAACCGGCGGTGGGGCGCTCGTAGTGGATCCGCGCGCGCCAAAGCGCCTCGTCCGCATAGATGTTGCCGACCCCGCTGATCAACGACTGGTCGAGCAGGGCCCGTTTGATGGTGCTGCGCTTGCGGCGGAGGTTGTCGTGGAAGGCCTCGTCGTCGAACTGCTCGTCGAGGGGGTCACGGGCGATGTGCGCGATGACGTCCGGCAGCCCGTCGGGGGTGTTGTCGTGCAACGACAGCCCGCCGAAGGTGCGTTGGTCCACGAACCGCAGCTCGGTGTCGACCTCGTCCGCGAACCTGACGCGAATCCTGAGGTGCTTCTCGTCGGGCGCGGCGTGCGGCTGGACGAGCAGCTGGCCGCTCATGCCGAGGTGCGCCAGGACCGACTGGTGCGTGTCCTCCAGCGGCAGCCAGAGGTACTTGCCGCGCCGGCTGGGCGTACCGACACGGTGCCCCTTGAGCCGGCGGACGAAGTCGTCGGCCCCGGCGATGTGCCGGCGCACGGCACGCGGGTGCAGCACCTCGGCCTCGGCGACCGTGCGATGGGCGACCCACCGCGCAAGCCCCCGCCGTACGACCTCGACCTCGGGCAACTCGGGCATGGGGTTCCCCCGTCACAAACCGGTGTATGAGCCGAGCGCCCGTCCCGGTTGTCCGGGGCAGGCGCTCGGATGCGCTGTTCGTTCGGCCTTCAGAGGGTCAGGCGGAGACGGAGGACGGACCTTCGTCGTCGTCCTCGGCAGCTGCGGCGGCTTCTTCGGCCGCTGCCTTGGCGCGCTCGTCCGCGGCGGCCCTGATGGACCTCCACGCGGACTCCGCGGCCTGCTGCTCCGCCTCCTTCTTGCTGCGGCCGGTGCCGGTGCCGTACGAGACGCCTCCGACGCGGGCGGCAGCAGTGAAGGTCTTCTCGTGGTCGGGGCCGGTCTCCGTGACCAGGTACTCGGGCACGCCGAGTCCTTCGGTCGCGGTGAGCTCCTGGAGACTGGTCTTCCAGTCCAGGCCGGCACCGAGGTTGGAGGACTTCTCGATCAACGGGTCGAAGAGCCGGTGGACGAGCTCGCTCGCCGCATCGAGACCCTGGTCGAGATAGACCGCGCCGATCACCGCTTCCAGGGTGTCGGCGAGGATGGATGCCTTGTCCCGGCCGCCCGTGCCCTCTTCACCGCGGCCGAGCCGGATGAAGGAGCCGAGTTCAAGGCCGCGACCGACCTCGGCCAGCGCACGCGAGTTGACCACCGCGGCCCGCAACTTGGCCAGCTGGCCTTCGGGCAGGTCGGGGTGGGTGGTGTACAGCGTGTCCGTGACGACGAGCCCCAGCACGGAGTCCCCGAGGAACTCCAGACGCTCGTTGGTCGGCAGGCCGCCGTTCTCGTACGCGTAGGACCTGTGGGTCAGCGCACGCACCAGAAGGGCGGACTCGAGCTTGTACCCGAGCCGCCCTTCCAACAGCGTGTGGGACGAGGCCTGGTTGTCGCCCGAGTTCTTCTTCGGAGTGGACACAGTGCCTCTCACCAGCCCGCTCAGACCTCGAGGACCTGGCGCTTGTTGTAGGTGCCGCAAGACGGGCACGCGATGTGCTGCAGCTTGGGCTCGTGGCAGCGCTCGCACGCAACCAGGGTGGGGACCGCAGCCTTCCACTGCGACCGGCGGTGGCGCGTGTTGCTGCGCGACATCTTCCGCTTCGGAACAGCCACGGCTACTTCTCCTGCTTCTCGTCGACGCCGGTTTCAGCGCCGCTGATCTCGTCCTTCTCGCTGTCCTTGCCGGATACAGCGAGTCCCTGCAAAGCCGCCCAACGGATGTCGACGGCGTCGTGATGGTGGTCCGGGTCGTCCGTGAGCCGCGCCCCGCACTCGGAGCACAGGCCCAGGCAGTCGTCCTGGCACACCGGCTGCATCGGCAGTGCGAGCACCACCGCATCACGCAGCACGGGTTCGAGGTCGAACAGGCCGTCCTCGATGAAGAGCCTGTCCTCGTCTTCCTCGGCGTCGTCGGCCGGTTCCGCCTTCACGCGGCCCCGGTCGTCGGCGTCAGGGTACGAGAACATCTCCTGGAAGTCCGCTTCGAGCTCCAGCTCCAGCGGCTCCAGACACCTTACGCACTCCCCCTTGGCCTGTGCACGGGCGGTGCCTGTGACAAGCACCCCTTCCATGACCGACTCCAGGCGGAGTTCGAGCTCGACCGGGGCGCCTTCCGGCACTCCGACCACTCCCTGGATCCCGAGATCCTTGGGGGCGTCGATCTCACGGGTCAGGCGCTGCAGCGCGCCAGGACGCCGACCCAGCTCGTGTGTGTCGAACACGAGAGGGTTGCGGTGGTCGAGGCGAGCGTTGGGAGCCATTCCTGCTTTCGATCTTCGAGCTCAGAGGGACGCTGCCCTACGGTGTTCCCGGGCAGCGTTGATCGCGGACGTACGCGCGACCGAAGAGCCAGGATACTGGACCTTTCGCTCACGGCCCAATCCGGTGCTCTCCTACCGGTTCGTTATTGGCCGCGCCCCTGCTCGTACGCCCGCAGCTGCTCCGGCGTGATCATGCCGGTGTCGAAGAGGCTGGTCTCGTCGAGGGCGTAGGCCTGGTGCGCCTGCTGGACCTGCTGGGCCTGGTTCGGGTCGTAGGCCGCCTGCTGCTGGTCGTAGCCCTGGTACGCGTAGGGATCGGCCTGCTGGTAGCCGTACGGATCCTGCTGGGCGTACGGATCGGGCTGCTGCTGGTAGCCGGCGTAGGCCTCGGTCTGCTGCTGGTAGCCGTACGACGGCTGCTGGGCGTACTCCGGCTGCTCGGCCGGGGCCGCCTGCGCCTGGGACCCCGCCCGGCTGTCCTGCTCGGCGAGGGCCGCGAGGTCGGCGAGGTAGTCGGCGTCGCTGGAGTGCTGGACGGTGGTGGTGTCGTCGGCGAGGGCGCCGAGGTCGTCGCTGGCGATCCGGCCGTGCAGCTTCTGGCGGCCCTTGCCGACGGCCTCCAGGGTCTTGGTGAGCACCGCCTCGAAGGCGCCGAGCTTGGTGTCGACGTAGGCGTCGGCGTCCCGGCGCAGGGTCTCCGGGTCGTGGCTGCGCTCGGGGGCGTCCTCGTCCTCGTACCCCTGCTCGTCGAGGCCGGGACCGGTGCCGAGGAGCTTCTCGCGGCCGCGGCCGACCGAGCCGATGGTCTTGGTGAGGACGACCTCGAAGTTGGCGAGCTTGGAGTCGACGTAGTCGTCGGCCTCCGCGCGGACCTCCTCGGCCTCCTGGCGGGCCTCGTTCAGGATCCGGTCGGCCTCGGCCTGGGAGCGGCGGGCGATCTCGGTGTCGGAGATCAGCGAGCCGCGCTCGGCGTGCGCGGTGGTGATGATCCGCTCGGCCTCCTGGCGGGCCTGCTCGACCATCTGCTCACGTCCGCCGATCAGCTCCTGGGCCTGGGCGAGGGAGTCGGGCAGGGCGGCCCGGACCTCTTCCAGCATCGCGAGCAGCTCGGCGCGGTTGACCACGCACGAGGCCGACATGGGCATCGACCGGGCACCGGAGACCGAGGCCACGATCTCGTCGAGCTTCTTCTGCACGTCCACCTGTGCTCGCCACTCTCTACAGCTGTGTTGGAGACGGACGGGACGACTGTAGCCCCATCAGTCTTTGCGGAGGCGCTCGTTCAGGGCTTCGAGGACGGTGGGCGGCACGAGGTGGGAGACGTCGCCGCCCCAGGTGGCGACCTCCTTGACGAGCGAGGAGGACAGGAAGCTGTAGGTGGGGTTGGTCGGCACGAAGAGGGTCTCGACACCGCTGAGGCCGTTGTTCATCTGGGCCATCTGCAGTTCGTAGTCGAAGTCGCTGACCGCGCGCAGGCCCTTGACGATGGCCGGGATGTCACGCTGCTTGCAGTAGTCGACGAGCAGGCCGTGGAAGGCCTCCACGATCACGTTGCCGTACTCGGCGGTGACCTCGCGGATCAGGTCGATCCGTTCGTCGATCTCGAACAGGCCCTTCTTGGACTTGTTGATCATCACCGCGACGTAGACCTCGTCGTAGAGACGCGAGGCGCGGGAAATGATGTCGAGGTGTCCATTGGTGATCGGGTCGAACGACCCGGGACAGACGGCGCGGCGCACTTGAGATCCCTCGCTCTCCGGTCCGGTCATCGTGCGTCTTCGCACGTAGAGGCGGCGCGACCGTACCAAAACGTTCCCTCGCCGTAACGACGGGCCTTGACCGGCTCGAAACCGGGCGGCCAGCCGAATTCTCCGCCTCTGGTGCTGCGCTCCACGGTGACGATCGCCTCCGGCGCCAGCCAGCCTTGGGTGCGGAGTGTGAGGAGTATCTCCCGAAGATCGTGATCTGTGACTCGGTACGGCGGGTCCAGGAAGACGATGTCGTACGGGTCTGTCGGCGCCGGTTGTTGAACGATCTGCTCCGCTTTGCCCGCCCGCACCTCGGCGCCGGGGAGGCCGATGTTCTTGACGTTCTCCCGGATGGTGCGGGCCGCTCGCGCGTCGGCCTCGACGAGGAGGGTGTGGCTCGCACCCCGGGAGAGGGCCTCCAGGCCCACGGCGCCCGAGCCCGCGTAGAGGTCGAGGACGCGCTCGCCTGCCAGGGGGCCGCCGAGGAGGGACTGCCAGGTGGAGAAGAGACCTTCGCGGGCGCGGTCGGAGGTGGGGCGGGTGCCGGTGCCTGGCGGCACGGCGAGTCGACGTCCGCCGGCTGCGCCGGCGATCACGCGGGTCATCTTCGTTCCTCGGTCCGTGGGCGGCTTCCGGTCTCAGTGTGGCTGGTCGCGCAGTTCCCCGCGCCCCTAGGGGGTCTTCCTCAGCCCTTTTCCAAGTACTGCTCCCTCTCGTCGTCCAGGAGGGCGTCCAGAGCCGTACGCAGGCCCGGAAGATCCCCCAGCTCCGGATCCGCCGCCACCACTGCCGCTGCTTCCTCCCGCGCCTCGGCGATGATCTCCTCGTCCTCGATGACCGTCAGCATGCGCAGGCTGGTGCGGGCGCCGGACTGGGCCTGGCCGAGGACGTCGCCCTCGCGGCGCTGTTCCAGGTCGATGCGGGAGAGTTCGAAGCCGTCCAGGGTCGACGCCACGGCGTTCAGGCGCTGGCGGGCCGCGCTCGCCTCCGGCATCTCCGTGACCAGGAGGCACAGGCCCGCGGCCGAGCCCCGGCCGACCCGGCCGCGCAGCTGGTGCAGCTGGGAGACGCCGAAGCGGTCGGCGTCCATGATGACCATCGCCGTGGCGTTCGGGACGTTGACGCCGACCTCGATGACCGTGGTCGCGACGAGGACGTGGGTCTCGCCGGCGGCGAAGCGGCGCATCACCGCGTCCTTGTCGTCGGGGTGCATCCGGCCGTGCAGGACCTCCACGCGCAGGCCGTTCAGCGGCCCCTTGGTGAGCTGGTCGGCGACGTCCAGGACGGCGAGCGGCGGGCGCTTCTCGGCCTCGTCCTCCGGGGACTTCTTCTTGGCGGACTTCTTGGGGTCGTCCTCCTCGTCACCGATGCGGGGGCAGACGACGTACCCCTGATGGCCGTTCTCCACCTCCTCGCGGACCCGCTCCCAGGCGCGGGTGAGGAAGTGGGGCTTGTCGGCGGCCGGGACGACATGGCTGGCGATCGGCGAGCGGCCGGCCGGGAGCTGGTCGAGGACGGAGGTCTCCAGGTCGCCGAAGACCGTCATCGCGACCGTACGAGGGATGGGGGTGGCCGTCATGACGAGGAGGTGCGGGGGCTGCTTGCCCTTGCCGCGCAGGGCGTCCCGCTGCTCGACGCCGAACCGGTGCTGCTCGTCCACGACGACGAGCCCCAGGTCGTGGAACTGCACCTTGTCCTCGATCAGCGCGTGTGTGCCGATCACGATCCCGGCGTCACCGGTGACGAGGTCCAGCATCGCCTGCTTCCTCGCGGCCGTGCCCATGGATCCCGTCAGCAGCACCACCTTGGTGGCATGCTCGGCGCCGCCCAGCATCCCGCCCTCGGCCAGCTCGCCCATCATCTCGACGATCGACCGGTGATGCTGCTGGGCGAGCACCTCGGTGGGCGCCAGCATGGCGGCCTGACCGCCCGCGTCGACGACGGCGAGCATGGCGCGCAGCGCCACCATCGTCTTTCCGCTGCCGACCTCGCCCTGGAGCAGCCGGTGCATCGGGTGGTCCGTGGCCAGGTCGTCGAAGATCTCCTTGGAGACCTTCTGCTGGCCGTCGGTGAGGGTGAAGGGGAGGCGGTCATCGAAGGCCGAGAGGAGGCCGTCCGGGGCCGGTTTCCTCGGCACCGCCGGGAGTTGGGCGTCCGCGTGGCGGCGGCGGGCGAGGGCGACCTGGAGGACGAAGGCCTCGTCCCACTTGAGGCGGGCGCGGGCGTCCTCGATGTCGGCCTTGGTGTGCGGGCGGTGGATCTTGAGGAGGGCCTCGGGGAGGGTGACCAGGCCGCGGCCCGCGCGGAGGGACTCCGGGAGGGGGTCGACGGCCTCCTGGGCGCTCGGCAGGACCGTCTGCAGCGCCTTGCCGATCTTCCAGGACTCCAGCTTGGCGGTGGCGGGGTAGATCGGGATGAGGGTGCCCGCCCAGGTCTCCACCGCCTCCTCGGCGTCACCCCGCAGCAACTCATAGGCCGGGTGCGCCAGTTGGAGTCGGCGGTTGAAGAGGGAGACCTTGCCGGCGAACATCGCGCGGGTGCCCGGCAGGAGTTCCTTGTGGGGCTTGTGAACGCCGTTGCCGAAGAAGACCAGTTGGAGGCGGCCGCTGCCGTCCGTGATGGTGACCTCCAGGCGCTGCCCCTTGCCGCGTGGCGCCTTGGCGGAGGCGAAGGTGTGCAGGCGGGCGTCGGCGACCTGGGCGACCACCGTGACGTGTTCGTCCATGGGGAGGTCGGCGAGGTGGGTCAGCTGCCCGCGCTCCTCGTATCTGCGCGGGTAGTGGTGCAGGAGGTCGCCTACGGAGTGCAGGCCGAGGTGCTCGGCCATCACCTTCGCGGTGGCGGGGCCGAGCACCTTCTTCAACGGTTCTTCCAGTGCGGGCACGAGATCCATTGCACACCACGCCACTGACATTGCCGTATACATACCGGGAAACCCCTGGTCAGACGGCTGGTTGAGGCTTAGGATGACGCGCTCCGGCCATCCCTCGCGGTCACCGCCCCATCCGGGACCGCCCGACCCCGCGCCGTGCGAAGGTCCCCCCACCGGCGCTGCGACGATGGATTCCCAGACCTCACAGTCATCCCAGACACCCCAGGTGCCTCAGCAGCCCCATACGTTCCAGGTCGACCTGCGCGGTCTGGTGGACCTGCTCTCCCATCACCTCTACTCCAGCCCCAAGGTCTATCTGCGCGAGCTGCTGCAGAACGCGGTGGACGCGATCACGGCCCGGCGGGCCGAGCAGCCCGACGCCCCGGCGAGAGTGCGGCTGTACGCCGAGCAGGGCGCCCTCAGGGTCGAGGACTCCGGCGTCGGGCTCACCGAGGCGGACGTGCACAGCCTGCTCGCGACCATCGGGCGCAGTTCCAAACGGGCCGAGGGACTTCAGGAGGCCCGCTCCGACTTCCTCGGGCAGTTCGGCATCGGTCTGCTGGCCTGTTTCGTGGTCGCCGAGCGGATCCGGGTGGTCAGCCGCAGCGCCCGGACGCCGGACGCGCCGCCGGTGGAGTGGACGGCGAGCGACGACGGTTCGTACCGGGTGCGGACGCTGCCGCACGACGCCCGCCCGGAGCCGGGGACCACAGTGCATCTGGTCGCACGCGCGGGTGCCGGCGAGTGGCTCGCGCCCGCGCGCGTGCTCCAGCTCGCGCGGGACTTCGGCTCGTTGCTGCCGTACGACGTCCGGGTCGGCGACGAGGCGGTCACCGATCTGCCGGCGCCCTGGGACCGGCCGTACCCCTCCCCCGCGACCCGCAGGGTGGCGCTGGCGCGGCACTGCCACGACCTGTTCGGCTTCACCCCGCTGGACACGATCGAGCTGAACGTCCCGCTGGCCGGGATCCGCGGGGTGGCGTACGTGCTGCCGTCGGCGGTCAGCCCGGCGCAGCGGGCGACCCATCGCGTGCACCTCAAGGGCATGCTGCTGACCGAGCGGGCCGAACAGCTGCTGCCGGACTGGGCGTTCTTCGTGCGCTGCGTCCTGGACACCGACAGTCTGCGGCCCACGGCCTCGCGCGAGGCGCTGTACGAGGACGAGACGCTGGCCGCCGTACGGGAGTCGCTCGGCGAAAGGATCCGGTCCTGGCTGACGGGCCTGGCGGCCGGGGATCCGGAGCGGCTCGCGGCCTTCCTGGCGGTGCACCACCTGGGCGTGAAGTCGCTCGCGCGGCACGACCGGGAGATGCTGCGCACGATGCTGCCGTGGCTGCCCTTCGAGACGACCGACGGACGGCTGTCCCTGGAGGAGTTCGCGCAGCGGCACCCGGTGGTGCACTTCACCCGGACCGTCGAGGAGTACCGGCAGGTGGCGCCGATCGCGTCCGCGCAGGGCGTCGGTGTGGTCAACGGCGGTTACACGTACGACAGCGACCTGGTCGAGGCGCTGCCCTCGGTGCGGCCGGGCACGGTGGTCTCCGAGCTGGACGCCGACACCGTCACCGCCCATCTGAACGCGGTCGACCCGGCCGAGGAGCTGGCGCTGTCCGGCTTCCTGGCGGCCGCGCGGGCGAAGCTGGACCCCTTGGGCTGCGATGTCGTCCTGCGGGCCTTCCATCCGCTCTCGGTGCCCGCGCTGCACCTCGACGACCGGGACGCCCGGCACGAGCAGGCGCGCGCGGACGCCGAGGAGCAGGCCGACGACCTGTGGGCGGGCATCCTCGGCTCGCTGCGCGGGAGCGCCCCACGCGCGCGTCTCGTGCTGAACCATCTCAACCCGCTGGTACGGCGGATCGGTTCGCTGGGCGATCCCGACCTCATGGGCACCGCCACCGAGTCGCTGTACGGACAGGCCCTGCTGATGGCGCAGCGGCCCCTCAGGCCCGCCGACTCGGCGCTGCTGAACCGGGCCTTCATCGGCCTCCTGGAGTGGGCCACGAACGGCGAGGAGGGCCGCTGATGAGCGGGACGGATCAGGACGCGGCCTTTGACGCGCTGCGCCGGGCGATGGCGGAGAACTCCGAGGAGCCGGAGGGTCCCGCCCGCAACGCGCGCGCGGAGCAGCTGCTCGCCGAGGCCGAGAAGCTGAGCATCCCGCTCGCCGTGATCGAGGCGCTCGGACACCAGCTGAAGGTCTACAACTACAGCTCCGAGAAGGCCAAGATGTTCGTCCCCTTCGCGCGGCTGCTGCGCATGTGGGACGAGCACCCGGAGGACTTCGACGAGTACGAGACGCACTCGCTGCACTGGGTTTTCAAGTGGATGACGACCGGCATGCTCGACCAGCCGCACATCCCGCTCGCCGCGATGGAGAAGTGGCTGGGCGAGATGGAGCACCGCTACCGGCTGGCCGGGCACTCCGAACGCGCGGTGCGCAGCGCCGAGTACAGCGTGGCCGCGCACGTCGGTGACCTGGCGCGGGCCGAGCGGGCGTACGCCGCCTGGCTGGCCGCCGACCGGGACGCCATGGCCGACTGCCACGCGTGCGAGCTGCACGAGCAGGGCTGGTGGCAGGTGCGGCAGGGCCGGGACGCCGAGGCGCTCGACCTGTGGGCGCCGGTCCTGGCGGGCGAGTTCACCTGCGCCCACGAGCCGCACGCGGCCCTCGCATCCTCCCTGACGCCGCTGCTGCGGCTGGGCCGCCTGGACGAGGCCCGCGCCCACCATCTGCGCGGCTTCCGGCTCGTGCGGTCCATGGAGAGCATGCGCGGCGCCTACGCGGACCACGTGGAGTTCTGCGCGCTCAGCGGCAACGAGGCGCGCGGCCTGGAGCTGCTCGCCGAGCGGCCCGCGTACTTCACGGACGACGGCCATCCGCGCAGCAGGCTGGAGTACATGGCGGTGGTGGCGCTGCTCATGGACCGTCTCGTCGAGCTGGGCCCGGCCGACCGCCCGGTGCCGGGGCCCGCGGGCCGGTCCTGGACCGCGGCCGAACTCGCCGCCCACGCGCGCGAGGAGGCCCTCGCGCTGGCCGCCCGCTTCGACGAGCGCAACGGCACGGACCACGTCAGCGAGCGGGCACGCGCGCGGATGGCGCAGCGTCCGCTGGTGGAACGGCTGCCCTTGGGCGTACGGGCGGTCAGAACCGCCCCAATAGTGGCCCCGTCGGCCCCCGTGACCGAGGCGGAGCAGCCCGACCTCGCCGCGCTGCTCACCGAGGCCCGGCGGCTCTCGGACACCCTCCAGCCGAACGCCGTGGAGGCATGGGCGGCCGTTGCGCGGGCCGCCGAGGGCGTGGAGCTGGACCCGCGCGACCGCGCGGAGATCGCCGACCACCGGGCGATGGACCTGGGCCCCGAGGGCGCCGAACTGTTCGAGCGGGCCGCCGAGCTGTACGCGGCGGCGGGCGACCCCGGCGAGGCGCTCGCCGCACGCGCGCGTGCGGTCTACGTCCAGGCGCTGGCGGGCCGGGTCGAGGAGGCCCTCGCGGACATCTCGGAGCCGTACGACGAGGTCCTCGCCCTGTACGCGGAGGACGGCACGGGCGTACGGCAGACGGCGGCCGTGGTGATGTCCCGGGCCCGGATCCTGATGCGGCTGGTGCACGAGGCCGAACAGGGCCTGCCCGAGGAGGTCCTCGCCGCGGCGGAGCGTGCCGTACGGGAGGTGCTCGCCCTGGTCGAGGGGCGCACCGGGGACGACGTACGGCTGGCCGCCCGGGTCGCCGAGGCGCACGCCATGCTGGCGGAGCTCGCGGCGCGCACCGGGGAGCCGGAGACGGCCGCGGAGCTGTTCGCGCGGGCGGCGGCGGGGTTCGTGGACGCCGGTCTGCCGTGGTTCGCGGTGGAGTACGAGGCACGGCTGGCCGGGCTCGCCCACCATCTCGGCGACCTCGCCGGGACGGAACGGGCGCTGCGCGGGGCACTGGAGCACGGCGGGCCGCATCTGGAGGCCGTGGGACGTGCCCAGCTGCATCTCCAGCTCGGTGAGGTCCTCGGCGGCGCCGATCGGAAGAGCGTCGTGCGCGAGGACGTCTGGATCCCCACCCGGGACGGCAGAACCCGCCTGCACGCACGTATCTGGCGTCCGGCCGACGCGGAGCACGACCCCGT
>NZ_JBEYVC010000053.1:0-43267 GCF_040643855.1 Streptomyces sp. NPDC047072
ACTGGATCCGGCTCTCCCGGACCGACACCCGGCAGCCGCCGGTGAGCGAGTACACGATGCAGCTGGTCGAGGGCTACGCGGAGCCCACCCCATGCCGCAGCCCAACAACACGCCTCAGAGTCGTACTTGCCCCGGGTGGGGTGAGGAGTGCGGGAACGACACCGAGCAGGGGGCGGATCTCTGCCCTGACTGCCACGGGGCGCGGCTGGATGCGCAGTCCCCCCGGATTCCGGTCTAGAGACGTTGCCAAATCATTTTTCACCATGTATTCTAGTTACATCAGGCGGGCCGATCCGGCCGGCTTCAACCCACCCCCTGATGGGAGCCCCCATGTTCGCCCTGCTCCGTCGTTTCGCGAAGGCAGTTGCACCCTCCGACTCCAAGGTTTCGGAGCCGGAACCGCTCTGCCCCGAAACCGGACTTCCGTACGGCGAACCTCATTCCACGGAGCGGCTGGCTTGGATCTTCGCCATGCATGACCTGGAAGACGCGCGGGAACGTGCCCTGTCTTCCGGCATCGCTTCCTGACTTCTCAGACTCCCGGCCCGGGGTCACTCCCCCTATAGCCCCGGGCCGGGTCCGGGTTGGGGGAGTTGGCCGCGCCCCGTGGGGTGGCGGTACCCGGGGACCATGTCGTTGGTTCCCGGGGCACAGACCTCCGTCCGTGTCGTCCGGCGCTTGTCCATTGGGCTCCGGGTGAGTTCGGGTGACACGGGCGGGGTGTGATGCGCCGTAGCTCAGTTGGTAGAGCGCGCCTCTTATAAGGGCGATGTCGTGGGTTCGAGTCCCGTCGGCGCAACTCAAGTTCCTTGCTCGGCTCAGTCCGCCGGGCAACGTCCGCGCACTGTTTCCAACCTTGCCGAAGGGTCTTTCATGACGCGCTCTGTTGCTCGCGTGACCGGCTATTACCAGTACGCCGGATCGACCGGTGGGCGTGGCCTCACCGAGGCTCGGATTGTTGACGCCCAGACCGCCGCCAACCCGACCGAGGATCACGCGGACGGTTCGTTCACGGTCACGTTCAGCAGGACCGGCCGCACGATGACCTACCGGCCCGCCACCCCGGATGACGTGGCCGCGATCATGGCGGAGAACGGCGCGAGGATCGACGGTAACGCCCGGTTGGGGAAGGCCGTAGCGGCTGCGCTCCGGGCCGCCGGGGTCCAGATGGCGCGGTACATGCAGCGCGACGGGAGCGGCGTTTACGTCCACGTCGGGGGTAGTTGGGTGTCGGTGTGGTGGTGGTACGCCACGGAGCAGGAGCGCCGTACCGCCCCGGCCCCTTGGATTGATGGGGAGAGCGGGGTTGTGCGTACGGAGGTCGTTGCCGCGCTGTTGCATGCCGGGTTCCGGTTCACGGACAAGGGGTCAGATCTTGAGCTGACGTACGAGAAGAACCCGCAGGTCTGAACTGTGGCGACGAAGGGACGTGCGATGGAGTCGGACAGGATGGCCGAGTTGCTCGCCCGCGCAGCGGGCGGGGACATGGGGGCCGCCGCCGCGTTCCTGCGGGCGCGTGCGGTCCGTGTTGAGGCGGGCGAGCGCTTCCGTGCCAGCGGGCGCGCGGCCGCGTTGCGGATGATCCGCGCGCGCGAGTGATTCCCGCTCTCCTCTCCTCCTCGGTGCGCGCCCCGCTCAGCGTTTCGCTGGGTGGGGCCGCAGGCTTTCCGGTGCCCGTTGGTGTCGTGCGTGATCCCGTTTGGTCTCGTGGTCGGTGTCCTGTCGTTGGTCGTTGGTCGTTGGCTTGTCTCGCGTCTCGTCTCGTGTCTCTGTCTGGTGTTCGTGTCTCGGCTCTTGCTCTTCTGCTGTTCGCTTCCGGCTCTTCTGCTTCTTCGTGTTGGTGTGCTGCTCCGTGAGTTCCGTGTGTCGTTGTCTGTGGCTGTTCCGCCCGTTCTCGTTGCTGTCGTTGGTTCCGTGTGTCGTCTGGCTTCTGCCTTTCCGCTGTTGGTTTGTTGTTCTTCGCTGTGTCCTCAGTGCCTTTGGGGGTCTCGTAGAGAAGTAGTCGGTGCGGCCGGTACCCCTTGACCGAGCTTGTGACGTGCTGCTTTCTCTGTCTCGGCCGTCGCGATGAGGCGACTTGTAGGGCGACTCGTAAGGCGACTCGTAGAGCGACTCGTGAGGCGACTCGTAGGGCGACTCGTAGGGCGACCTGGCCCAGGAGTGCTGCGCGGTGCGCCTGGGGCCTTGTTGGCCCGAGGGGGGAGATTTCTCTGTCTCCGGTGGTGCTGGCCGAGGGGGAGAGATCTCTCCCCTTTCGGGGTGTGATGGTGGCCGGCGCTGAGGGGGGGGTGATTTCTCCCCGGCCGCGTGTGAAGGGAGGAGAAATAACCCCCTATGTTGCTCGGCTGTGCCGGGCAGGGGGGAGAAGTCTCTGTGCCGGTCTGGGGGAGAAATCTCTCTCCCGGACCGTCAGGGGGGAGAAATCTCTGTTCGTGGCGGCGAGCGGGAGCTGCGTGTGCAGGGGGTGCCGGCGGCCGTGCGCCGGCACCCGGGCGGGGGGTCAGCCGTCCTGGTGGGTGACTTCGGCCGTCCTGCCGTCGAGGCAGAGTTCGCGGTATCCCGAGCGGTAGGTGTAGCCGTGCCCTTCGCAGGTGGGGCAGTCGGCTGCGTGGCTGGTGGCCGTGCCGAGGCAGAGGATCGGTTCTTGGTGGACGGGGGTGTAGATGCCTTCGCCGTGGTGCTCCCAGGTGAGCACGGTGAGGATTTCTCCGTCGCCGGCGCATCCCCCTGCGCAGTCCAGGGGGTGGGGGTCGTCGTCCTGGTGGTCCTGGTCGTCGAGTTCGAGGGCGATGTCCAGGAGGTAGGCGCGAGCGCCTTGGTCGTCTAGGGCAGGCTGGCTGTCGAGTGCCCGCAGGGCGTGGCCGGCTCGGGCGGCTGCGGTGGTCGTGGCCGTGTCGGTGGGGGAGGCCGAAGCGGCCCAGTCGAGGATCACGCCCTGCGTGATCAGGTGTCGCCGCTGTTCGTGCGGAACGTCGATGCCGGGGAACTGGGGGGACTGTCCGAGGAGGGCCCAGGCGTAGTGGTCGCACATGTGGTGTACCAGCCAGGGTCCGGTGCGTTGGAGTGGCAGGCGGCGCAGGGGTGAGAGGGCTGGCAGTGGGGTTGCGTGGGCTGCGCCGCGGGCGTGGCCGTGCAGGTGTCCGTACTGGGTGCGGAGGTGGTCGCGCCCGTTGCGTGGGTGGTCGTGGAGGCTCATGCTGTCGACTTCTCGGAGCATGTCGCCGTGGTCTCGGGCAGCTTCATGAAGGTTGGGGTCGCCTGTTCGCAGGGCGAGGACGTCGCAGAGAGCGCCGAGGTGGAGGGCTTGGTGGCGTCGCAGGATCAGGATTGCGTCGGTGTCCGGCTGGTGCTCCAGTGCGTAGGTGAGTTGGTAGTACGCCCACTGGGCTTCTCGGATCAGGCGAGTGAGGGATGGCCTCTCTTGTCGGTAGGCGTGGATGGTGTGTTCGGGGTGCAGGGTGGCGTGCATTGCGTGTGCTTTCTGGAGTAGGCGGTCGGTCGGTGGCCGGTCCCGTATGGGGGTGCGGGGTATGCGTCGTCCCGCCGAGCGGTTGGGGTTCTCGGCGGGACGACGCTGTGTGAGGGGGCTTCGGCGCTGGTCTGGGTGGGTGGTGTAACTGGTCGCGTGGCAGGGGGTCGCCGGCTCGAAGGGCGCAGTGTGGTCGGTTGGGCATGTCGGTCCCCTTCTTGTCTTGTGGTGTGGGTCAGATGAGGCCGAGGGTGGGGAGCAGGCCCCACCCTTCGTGCTCGATGTGCCGGGTGCCGCGGCCGTCGGGCCAGCCCCAGGGGCCGCTGAACTTGAGGAAGTCGGGTGTGAGTTCGACCTGCATCTGGGTGCGCCAGCCCATGAGTCGGCATCGTTTGGCATCCGGGTCGGTCACGGTCATCTGGACGCCGAGGTTGTTGACGACGCGGTCGCCGGTCTCGACTCGTTCGAGGAGGGCGGCCTCCACGTAGACCTTGGCGTGGTGGAACTGCTGCCAGATGGCGGTGCGGCGCTGGATGGCTCGGTGGGTCCGTAGGGTCGCTGTGCCGTCCACGACGGTGCCGTGGAGGAGCAGCAGTTGCCGGTAGTTGCGGAGGTAGGCGGTTCGTTGGGCGGCGGGTCGCTCGGGCGTGGAGAGCATGTCGGTGGTCTCCAGGCGGAGGGTGTCGTAGACGGACGCCCGGTGCAGACACAGGGCGACGTCTACGCCGAACGGCGTGGCGTAGACGCGCTCGACCGTGGATCTGGCTCGGCGGGGGCCGTGGACGGTTTGGCCGAGCCAGGGGGAGTCGGTGACGGGGTGGAGCTGGGCCTGGGTGAGGTGCTCGTAGGGGTCGGCGTCGTCGGGCGGTGTGGGCACGGCGTCGGCTTCCTGTTGGTCTCAGATGTGGTCGTGAAGGTCGGTGGTGTCGTAGGTGTGTTCGGAGACCTTGATCCAGCCGGTGCGGTCGCCGTCGCGGAGCTTGAGCTCCCAGCGCCCCGCCTGCCAGTGCCGGCCGGTCTCTTTGCGGCCCGCGTACTCCTTGTGGCAGCGCTGGGTCGGCTGGCCTCCCGTGGAGCCGGACGAGCCCGATGTGGAGCTGCCGTTGCTGGCGCCGGACGTGAGTGAGTTGTCTCCGGGCTTTGTGCCGCCCGGTTTGGTTCCGTTGCTCTTGCTGGATCCGCCCGTGAGGCTCTTGCCCTTGCCGCTGGAGCTGCTGCCGCTGCCGCTGCCTCCGGTCGAGCGGCCGGTCAGGGGCATGGTGAAGGCGCTGGTGTGGACGCTGGTGCAGTTGTTTCGGTAGACGTTCTCGTAGTCCGTGATCCAGCGGCCCTCCTGGCCGTGCTTGGCGATCACCTCTCCGTGTCGGAGGGGCGGTTCGGTGGAGCATCCCGTGAGTGCCAGGGCAGCGGCGGCTGTCGAGGTGATCACGAGTGCGTGGATGGTGGGCACGAGGTATCTCCTGGGCGTGGGTGGGTGCGCTCGTTGGCTACAGGTGTTGTGCGCGAGCTGCGTGTGACAACAGGGAGGGCGGACTTTCCCGCCGTCAATGAAATTACATGTTGAATCTGGTTTTTGCAACGGTAGTTGAATGGGTCTCACCTGACGCCCGGACGTTCCGCAGGATCTGGTCGGGCAGTTGACGGTCAGCAGGCTGCCGCCGCCCCTCCGTCGGTGCGGCTACCACCCGCCGGGAGTCCGAGGGTCCTCGACGCGTGCGGACTGCCCGCGGGGGCCACTCACTCCGGGAGCCGCTCGACGCGCCAGGCTGAAGGCCCCCTTTCAAGGTCGGGGACGATGCGCACCTAGGTCTTCTGCGGGGCCGTCGGCCGGGGGCTGAGCGGACTCCTCGCCCATGCCGTACGGGCCCTGCGCGGGAGCGGTCTCGTTCTGGTCGGCCGGCGCCGAGGTGTTCGTGGGCGGGGTCAGGACCTCCGCGAGGCGAGCGGTCAGCGGGCCGAGCGCGGGCCGTTCCGTCTTCACGGGTGTCCCTGCGCTCTTCGTTGTCCGGGCGCGGGAAACCCCGGTGGTGCCCCATCGCTCGGCGATCACGGCGGCCAGCCGCGCCACAGCCCTACACCGAGGGCACTGCCGGAGTAGAACAGCCAGACGACATGGGGCGGGGTGGAGTGGAGCGGATCGCCTCGATCAGCGAGCGGCGTTCCTGCGCCGGTCGCAGGACCTGGACGAGGCCGGGGGCCGCGAACGGCGGTCGACGACCTCGCTGGCGAAGTCGCGGCACATTGCCAAGGCGCGGGCGGTGGAGGCCGTCCGAATCATCCCCCGTCCGCTCCTCGTCCCCGTCTTCGTCGTGGTCTTCTCCCGGCTCCCTCACAGCGGCCGGGAGCCGGCCGACGACGCGCTCCCCTGCACTGTTTGCCCAGGCCCGGACGCGGCCGCCAACCCCGGGCTGCTCCTCGGGACCGCTGTCTTGCGGTGCGGTGTCCGGCTGCTTCTCCGCCCGTTCGGGCTCCGGTTCGCCCTTCGGATCGCGGAGCGCCAGCTCGGGCTTGTCCGGCAGACGCCAGTCCAGCAGGCGCGGGGCGCCCCGGGGAGGGGCGGCGGACGGGTCCGTCTCCCCGGCGGGCGTCCAGCCGGCCGTCGGCGGTGTGGAGGATGCTGTCTCGTCCGGTCGGGCGGGGTCGCCGGCGAGTGTGTCTGCGTGGCCGACCGGACGCGCGCCGACCTTGGCCAGCATGCGCTGAAGCGGTCTCTCGTCGGCTCCTACCGCCTGGCCCCTGCGTGCGGAAGCGGGCAGGCGGTGATCCCGCGTGCGCCTTCGCCTGCGTGTGAAAGGGGTGTTGCGGGAGCTGCTCATCGCCGGAACGTCCCCTCGGAGTCGCAGCGCACGAGTACCAGACGGGGGCGGCCGGCCTTCGGTGCGCGGGCGGGCTGTCCGGGCCGTGGCCGGGCAGCCGTGGACCGGTCCGGGGCGATGAGGGCGAGTACTTCGTCGACGTGCTCGTCGAAGGTGGTCATGGGGTGCGTTCCTCGTGATCGTGCTCGCGGGCAGCATCACGGCGCCCTGCGGAGCAAGCGTCGAGTCAGGACTGCCGGGCGCCGGCGGGGACGAGCAGGCCGCTGCCGAGCCGTGCGAAGCCGTCACCCGCGGCCGGGGTGAGGAGCTCGTCCAGGGGCGGCTGCTCGGCCAGGGTCCGGGAGATGGGCAACGTGCTGGGGGCGTCAACTGGCTGGAGACCGTTACCGACCGCGACAGCCTCGTCGAAGTGGTCCGGGCCGGCGGCGACGGTGCCTGCGGCTGTGCGGGTCTTGAGTACCTGCGGCAGCCACTCGTGCTGGGTGTCCAGGAACCGCTTCGCTCGCTTGTTGCCGATGCCGAGCGCGCTGGCGCACTTGTTGATGCCCCAGGCGAAGGCACCGTCGTCCTTCCGTGGCACGGTCTCGACGAAGGCGGCCATGACCTCGTCGTCGGTCTTGTGGTCGGCCGGTGCAGGCTCATCCCCGTGCGTGTCCTCGTCCGGGTCGGGTTTGCCCGCGCCGGTGTCGCCGCTCCCGTCGCAGGTGTCCTCGTGTGTCCCCATCCCTGCTGTGGCCTGGGGGTTCTCCTCGTCGGCCGGGTGGGATGGGTTGCGGGGATGGGGGGCGGGGTCCTGCGGGAGGATGGCGGGGATGGTGCCGATCAGGGTGCTGCGGAGGTGCTCGAAGGCCTTGGTCGTGCGCAGGTTCATCCCCGCCATGTCCGTCTGGAGCACCCGCATCTGCAGCCGTGCGACGACCTGCTCCAGGACATGGGTGTCGGAGCATCCCGCTCTCTCGCTGGCGCGCTGGGCACGGGTGTCGGCATGGATCTCGGCCAGCCGGTATGCCCAGCTGGTCATCCCGCCGGCGTGTTTGGCGGCTTCCTGGGTGCGGCGCAGCCGGTACCAGCGGTGGGCGGCCCTGCCGACGCGGATGTCGGCGGTGGCCTCTTCCTGTGACAGGTCCTGCCGGGCGGCGAGCAGCAGCGCGACGCGGAATGCCTCGACGGGGTGGAACAGGCGTACCAGGGCGATCCGGCGGTCGGGGCGGCCGCGGCCGGCGCGTGCTGTGCGGCGTTCTTCGAGGGATCCGATCTCCCAGAGCACGGCAGCCAGTACCGGCCAGACGGCGCGGACGGCGGAGCCGAGGAGAGAGGTGGCTTCGGCGGCGGAGAAGACCGCGCTGATGCCGGCGAGGATCCAGAAGAGTGCCCCGGACAGGCCCGGGCCTTCGCCGACGCGAGCACGGCGGCGGGCTCGGCGTCCGCAGACCATGGCGGCGACGTCCAGGGCGACGAAGGGCAGCAGATCGAAGGGGTCGGTCAGGCCCATCTGGTGACGGCCGACCCTGCGCAGCCCGGTGGCCGACAGTGCGGCCGCGGCTGTGGCGATGACGACGGTGAGGACGTCCTCGATGCGCCGGCCGCGGCGTTCCGCGGCCGCGGCGCGTTCGTCGTCGCTGAGCGCGGCCTGGGCGAGCCGGTGCCTGCGCAGGGCGATCGCCGGTCCGAGGGTGAGGACGAGCGCCCCCAGGACGAACTGCCAGCTGCCGAGCAGGTCGGCCACGGCCACGCCGCGGGGGACGAGGTCGGACTTCACGGGGAATCCCTCCCCGCAAGGAAGCCGGCCGCATCGGCGGCGCGGGTACGCAGCTGCCCGTCGCCGAGCGGCGCCGGGTCCTGGGTGATCCAGGCCCGGTAGGCGTCGCGCTCGAGGGTCACCTGGCGAAGCTGGGCCAGGAGCAGCACGGTGAGCGGGTGGATGCGCGGTGCCGACGTGCCGACCGGGACCAGGACGGGCAGGAGGACGGCGTCGTCGCGGCGGGCGAGGCAGCGGACCAGGGCACGGGTGCGGGCGCGCTCGTCGTCGGTGTTCACGCGGCCTCCGTCCAGCCGGCGGTGCGGCGATGGGCCGCGACGAGTTCGTCGCGCCGCTGGAGTGCTGCGGCGATCGCGCGGCGGTTCTTCTCCCGCGTGCCGGCGGGAACGGATCCGCCGAGGTACTGGCCAGCCAGCTTCTGTACTTCGTGCGCCGCGGCGATGCGGTCCTGCTGCTCCTGGGCGGTGCGGTGGTCTTCGGCGGCGGCCGCGTCCAGCCGCAGGCGCTCCTCCGCGAGCCGGCGCTTGAGCCTCTCGGGAGTCAGACCGCCGCGGATGCCGGCCGTGTCGCCCTCGCGGAGCGCGAGTTCGGCGCATGCGGCGCGCACCGGGCACACGGAGCAGTGGTCACGGACTGTCCGGGCGCGGCGGCGGCGCCAGTCGGCGTCCGTCTCCCCGTCCTCCTGGTAGAAGTGGCCGATGTCCGGGTCGGTCGCCAGGCAGACCGAGTACTTCATCGCTCGGCGCAGCTGGGGCGTGCGCAGTTGCTGGGCGACGTAGTGGCCGTCCTGGCGGTCGAGGAAGCCGCCGGCGACGAGGCTGTCGGGCGGCTCGGCCTCGGCGATGAAGTGGGCGATGTCGGCTTCAGCTGTTGCCCGTGGCCGGCTTTGGGCCGGCAGCGGGGCTGCCATCATGGTGTTCACGCGGTCTCATCTCCTGTGACGGGTGGGTGAGGCGCGTGTCGCGGTTTCCGGGAGGGCAAGTCCCGGGGACCGCACGCGCCATCTGGCCTATCTGGCATAGTCCAGTTAGGCCAGATGATGCACGTTGATCGTTGATCACGTCAAGAGCGGAGGAAGTGAGATGACCGAGCCGCGCTGGCGGGTGAGGCAGTATGTGCCCATGACGACCCCTCACCCGCACGAGCGCGCCGCCGCGGAACTACGCCGCGACATCCTGGAGGGGAAGTTCGGCGTCGGCGAGGAACTGCCCGGCGGGCGCGAGCTCGCGGAGCGGTACGGAGTCGTACGCGACACGATGCGCAAGGCCCTGGAGATTCTCCAGCGCGAGGGGTTTGTAGAGACGGCGCCGCGCCGCAAGGCCCGGGTGCTCCAGCCGGCCGCACCGCTTCGGGCGCGGCTGCACGGCGACGGCCTCCTCTGGCCGGCCGATACCGATGACCTCGGCTACAACGACCTGCGGACCAGCGGCCGCAGCGCGGACCCCGGTGCGACGGAGGCACTCGGCATCACCCCGAGCGTCCCTCTCTTCGTCCGGCAGGCTGTGCTGCTGCACGGCGGTTCCCCATGGGCGTTCCAGACGCTGTTCACCCCGAAGGCGATGCCATCGGGCCCTGCTGGGCAGGCCGCCACTGTCGGGCCGTTCACCGACGGCCCGCTCGGGAAGGAGGCGCGCTACACCAGCAGCTGGTCGGCGCGGCCGGCCACGCCGGAGGAGCGCGGCTTCCTCCGAGCACAGGGGAACGCGGTCGTGATGGAGATCCGCAGAGTCGGCTTCACGGATGAACGACCAACTTCCTGCCTTTTGACGGTAGTACGGTCCGATCTCGTAACTATTGAGGTAGACAGCGCAAGTTAAGGACTCTTGCGCCTAACTGCCCTGTTACGGGGATGCCTTTCGGGACCGGGAAGTCCGTCGGCCGGCGGCGTTCCCAATGCATGTGCACGGCGCCCGTCAGGGGATAGGGTGGCATCCGCTTGATCCACTACGCCTCACCGTCGGGGCCCAGGCGCGCAGCGCCCGGTCAGGGCCCGGTGAACCGAGAAGGCGGTTCCCCAATGACCAGCATCGTGCACTACCGGACACCGTGCGGACTTCGCGCGGCCTCCGGGACTCAGCTGCGGATGCTGTCCGGCGCGCTCGGATTCGGCCGCTCACAGCAGTCCCCCGGGAAGGGGGAGCCGGTCATGTCGTAGAACATCCGGGCGGGCTCCTCTAGCAAAGGTCGCTCCTCGCCCTCCTCGCCGACTTGGGAGTTAGCAGCTCCTGCGCCGGCCGTCACCGCTCAGATCCGGGTTAGCAGCCCAGTCCGAGCGAGGACCGGACCGATTCGGTCCGGCGATCACTGCCCTCCAGCAGCAATCCCCCCGAAGGGGTTTGTCGTTTCCCGGGGTGACCCGGGAGAACGGGGTCCATCTTGCAGCACAGTCATGCCCTTTGTCAGCTCGGCCACCCCTATTCCGCAGCGTCCAGGGCCACTTTTCGCCCGTCCGTGACGGCTCCGACACTGCGTGTGCCGGCCCGGCCGCCGCACGAGCCGGCCCGCGCACGGACCGGAGCCGCCACCGCACGTTCCCCCTTGACCAGGTCCGCCAGGACCCCCTTGACCAGCAGCGCCGTCCCCTGGGTCACAGACCCTGGCCCGCGGCCGCCCCGGCACCTGGTCAAGGGGGTCCACCACGTCCTCGGGCACCCCCTTGACCTGCAGGTCACAGGCCCGTCGAGGAATTTCTCGGCCCAGCTGTCACACCGCCGGGCTTTTCGACACCCGTAGCAGCTGAAGGCCCCGTCCCTTCAGCTTCCGTCCGAGTGCCCCTGGCCAGACCCCAGATAGCGCGTCCCCCGGGACGCCGTCGAGACCCAGCGCGCCCAGGTCACCGCCCCGCGGCACCAGCGCGCCAGGAGAAGCGTGCCCAGCACAGCAGCACAGTCCGCCGTCCCGCCGCCGACGGGCGCAGCCGAGCGCCCGCCACGCCGTCAGCGGGTCAAGGTGCCCCTGCGCCTGATCACTTCCCCGCAGTACGCCGACGTCGCGGTGAGCGTGTACGTCAAGATCGCCGCCCTGGCGTCCCGGCCCGAGGGCTGCACGGCCGCCACCGCGACCATCGCCCAGTACCTCGGTCTGTCGAAGGCATCGGTCGAACGCGGCATGACGCAGCTCAGACGTCCAGGGCCCGACGGTGTCATCGAGCTGTCCTCGACCCGCAGGTCCCTGCCCGGGGGCTCCGGGACCTCGGCGCTGCGCCGCGTGCGCGCCCTGACGAAGACCGAGCGGTTCGTCTGGATCCCCGTGGCGGCCGCCGAGGACCTCACCCCGCGGCAGCTGCGCGCATACGCGCTCATCGCCTACGCCCAGGTCCAGTCGATCCCGCTGACGGAGACGGAGATCGCAGGGGTCCTCCACCACCACAGTGGACCGCGAGCCGGCCGGACGCTGACCACCGCGGCCGCAGGGGAGATCGTCGACGACCTGGAGGCCGCACGGTGGATCACGGTGGAGCGGCGCGCCGGTGCACGCGGACGCCACCGGTTCATCGCCCACGACATCCCGCCCGGCACCGTCACCGAATCCGCCTGTGGACAGCAGGTTCCGGCCGCCGCTCCCGCTCCTTCCACCTCTGCATCTGGTGAGGGATCGGGTTCCTCGGCTGATGCGGGATCGCTCGCGAACAAGGAAGAACCTAGAACTGACCGACCCGAAGACGAACGCGCGCTCTCCTCACCCGCCGTAGGCGAAGTACAGGTGGATGAAGCTGTGGAAAACCCGGCTGCCCAGCCGCCCCACTCGCCGGCCGAGGACGGGCTCGCGCTGCGCGCGGATGACAACAAGACCCCCTTGACCACCCCTGCGGCCACCCCCTTGACCAGCCGGGGGCAGAGCTACTCCGGACCCCGGCTCACCATCAGCGCCCGCGTCCACTCCGTCCTCGAACCGGTGCACTGGCTCTACCGGCAGGCGACTGTCTACGTCCAGCGACGCATCGCCCGCGAAGTCGGCCGCCAGCTGCGCTCGGGCGTTGACGACGCCCGGCTGCGGCACCGGCTGACCAGCCGGTACGCCCGCACCATGAGCGACGAGATCAAGGACCCCGGCCGGTGGATCCTGGGCGTCGGCCTGCCCCACTGGGGCTGCGGGATCCACGACTGCGAAGCCGGCGTGCTGTGGAGCAGCGGCCGCCGGTGCCCGGTGTGCGAGGACATCGTGCGCGACCGGCACCGCGTCGCCGCAGAATCCGAAGGCTGCTCCGATGCCCGGCATCCAATGCCGGTCATGACCGGCACCGGGGCGAGTGCGGCACCTGCGGCACCGGCGCCTGCGATCCCCCGGGGCCAGTGCCGCGGATGCGGCTGCACCGTCCTCAAGGTGAACCGCGCGGTCGAGGACAGCCTGTGCCGGCCCTGCCGCGAAGAGCAGGCCGATGCACGCGTGACGACTCCGGTGCCGCACCGGGCGCCGGACCAGTGCACCGGCTGGGACGGCGGCGGGTGCACCCGGCCAGCGCTGGGTGCTGCCGGCTTGTGCGTCCGGTGCCGTGCCCGCCAGCTCGACTGCGTTGCATCGTGAGCCGACGGCCCGAGGCATCGACGGGTCGCACCGACCCGAGGTTCCCCCCTTCGTGTTGGACGGGATGCACAGCGCGGGTGCCGATGTCCGGGTCCCTCTTCGGCCGGGTTCCTCGCACCACCTGGTCGCAATTCCCGGGCTCACGGACGCTCCTGAAGCGGCAGCAGCCGGGCCGGTACCCCAGGGCACCGCTAGCCCTTGACCAGGGTCGACCGACGGAGTCGTTTCCCCTTGACCACGGGGCTGGTCAAGGGGAAACCCGGCGCAGAGGCGGGGCTGGCAGGGCGCTCCGGCTCCCCTTGGCCTTGTGCCCCATAGCGGCAGGAAGCGCGAAGCGCGGGCAGGCCGGATGACCGGCGCCCAGAGGCCGTCGCCCCGCCAGGTTGATGCCCGGATCGTGCACCGGAATCTGCCCGCGGGCGATGCCGACGGACCGCGTCGTCGCCCGCGCCGTGCACTGGCTGCGTCGGAGGATGAGTGCCGAGCATCGCCCAGTACATCGGATGCTCGACATCCGATGTACGGACACCGGATGCATCGACCCTCGTGCATTGGGCCCGGACGGGGCCCGATGTTCGGCATCCGATGCACCCCGTCGGCAGGATGTCGTGCACCCGGTGCAGTGCGCCGCATCGTCGATGAGTGGGCACCGCTCCACGATCCGATGCACCGCGCCGGCGTCCCGGGTGCAGGGCATCGTCCGGCGATGCCGTGCACTCCGGCATCCTGGAGCAAGCCGCTTTGCCAAGGGCCGAGGACGCATGTCTGATGCTGAGCGCTCGGTCCGCGGACTCGGACCTGTCCCTCTGGCTCTGGTCTCCCGGCCGCCGCGGGCAACCCCTTGACCACGTTGACGGCTCCCCCCCTTGACCAGGGGCGCGGGCGCTGCGGTTTCCCCTTGACCACGGGGCTGGTCAAGGGGAAACAGACCAGGTCTGCCGGGTCGCAGAAGAACGTCGCGCCGTGGTGCGGGCCAGGCGCCTGGCGGCAGGCGGGAACGGGCACGGCCCACTCGCTCCTCGGCCCTCGGGGCGCGATGACGCGCGGGTGCCGGGGCGCTGTCGCCCCCCGGTGCCCACGCCGGGTCACCGAGCAAACCGAGAATCCTCCTCCGCCGCCGCGGGCGGCACTGAGGCCATTCCGGTCTCCGATGCAGGGCATCCGGATGCCGTCCGCCCGTCGCGACGATGCAGGGCGTGCATCGTCGACAGGAGATGTCGATGTGCACGAGTGCCGGGCATCGGGTGCCGGGCATCGGCAGCTCCGGTGCGTCCGATGCCGCGGCCGCGGTCAGTGCCCGGATGCCGGTGCAGGACATCGGATGCCGGTGCAGGACATCGGCATCGCCAAGAGAGCCGCGAGTTCACGGCATCGGCATCGACCGGTCGCCCAACCCCCTTGACCGCGGACCGCACCCCTTGACCGCCGCACCCTTGCCCACCCTGCACGTCCGGCCGACGGTGCCGGTTTCCCCTTGACCGCGACGTGCCGATACGGCCGTCAGACCGCGGTCAAGGGGGGCCTCGGAAGTGTCGGCGCCATCGAGACCAGATGGCGCGAAAGGACGGACACGGACGTGGCCACCCTCCAGAACACCCCGGTATCCGACTCCTCCGAGTCCGTGACCCGCTACAACACGATCAGCCTGATGAACCGTGACTGGGACGTGCTGTGCCGTGACCTGCGCGCCGCCGACCGGGTCACCGAGTGGGCCGAGCGGCACCCAGTCCTCAACGGTGCCACCGGCCCCCAGGACGTCGTCGACAAGATCTCCGCCTATTACCGGGCTGCCGACTACGACTCCCACGACCGCGTGATGCACCTGCTCGTCGAGCAGGCCGGCACCGAGGGCTTCGACGGACACCTCGCCTGGCGGATCGCGGTCCGGGTCCTGCTGCCCAAGGCGATCCTGATGGCCAAGTCGCAGCGGCGCACGGGCCTGCCGTGGGACGACGTCTGCGCGGCTGTCCTGGGCGCCGCCTTCGAGATCGTGCGCACCTATCCGCTCGAGCGGCGGCCGCGGCGCATCTTCAACAACATCGCGCTCGACACCCTGCAGCTCGCCCGGCGCACCCTGGCCGCGTACATCGACGAGGCCGGCCAGGTCGAGGAGTTCGCCGCCGGCGTCGCCCCGCTCGCGGCCGCCGAGTCCCACACCCGGTACACGCACGTCGTCGCCAGCGAGGACCCGGACACTCCGCACGACACTTTCGAGCTCGCCGACCTTCTGATGCGCGCGGCGCAGATGGAGCTCGTCGACGCCGACGAGCCGGCGCTGCAGCACAACGAACCGCGGACGGAGGTCCTGGACCTGCTGCTGTGGGCGGTTCAGGCCGGAGCGCTGAAGGAGACCGAGGCGCAGCGCATCGCCCGCTACTACCTCTCCGGCTCCCAGGGTCCCAACCGCCAGCACATGACCACACGGTCGATGGGCCAGGAGGGCGCCCTGCTGCGCCAGCACGCCAGCCGCGCCGTCCGGACGCTGCGCAAGAGCACGGACCTCGGACGACACCTCGCCGCCGCGTAAGGCGCTGGCACGCGGACCTCCACCGGCGCCTGCACCGGCCCTCCTGGAAGGCCGTTCGGAAAAACCTCGGCCGCGCTGTCACACCGCGCGCCTCCTCGACACCTGTAGCAACCGAGAACCCCCGCCCGACGCGGCGCCGCCCCACCTCAAGACCGCCTCCACCCTTTTGCGATCCGGGAGAACCGACGTGACCACGATGTCCCCGACAGGCACCGGCCGACCGCTCCTCGATGCCGACGAAGCCCGTGTGGCGCGAGCCTCGCGTGAACTGACCAAGCTCGCCGCCGCCATGGTGAGCCGGCCGATGGACCGCGACCTGCACGAGCAGATGCGTTCCTTCCTGGAAACGGAGTCAGAGCCCGCCCTGACGTCGTGGGACGTGCTGGTCGCCCGGACGCCCGACGAGCTCAAGGAACGCATCTCGACTGTCCTGACCGCCCAGGCCCTGCGGAGGGTCTCGTGATGCGCGCGCGGCGTCAGCGGGGGGCCGGCCGGAAGCGGGCCGTCGAGGTGGAGGCCTGGGATGACGAGTTCGAGGAGGCCGAGGAGGCGCGGGATGCGCCGGCGGCCGAGCCGGACGAGACCGGGTGGAAGACGAGCACGGCGCACCTGAACGGGATCGCCCGTGTGTTCCGCGTCGGTGTGTGGGCGCTCGTGGCCTCCGGGCCGGCTCTCGGGGCGATGGCCCTTCTCGCCGCTTCCGGCCAGGTGCAGGGGGTCGCCACGCCGGCTTCGGCTCCGTCGCCGGCCTCCGAAGTGGGACCGGCCGGCTTCGCCGAGCTGTTCGTCTCGGCCTACCTGCAGGCCGGCCAGGGCACCGAAGGCGATCTGGCGCCGTACTTCTCCGGTTCCGTAGCGCTGTCGGTCGAGCCCGACACCCGGACCGCCACGCAGTCGACGGTCATCGCCTCCAGGGAGGTGCAGGCCGGCTACTGGTCGATCACCGTGGCCGCCGACGTCACCGCCCGTGACAACCAGGGCAAGGCGCAGCACCTGGGCGTGCAGTACTTCCGCGTCGGCGTCCAGGCCGCAGGGCCGACGAGTGCCGGCGGTACCTCGAAGTCCGACACCGCGGTGACCGGCTACACGGCGACATCCTTGCCGGCGCAGGTGGCCGCTCCCTCGGCGCTCAAGCCCGGCGCCCTGGCGTACGAGTCCGACCGCGGATCGAGCAGCACGGACCCGGCGGTCGACGCGGCCAAGGGTTTCTTGACCGCGTACCTGACCGGGACCTCCGAGCTCGATCGCTACACCTCCCCCGGTGCAGGGCTGAGGGCCATCAGCCCCGCGCCGTACACCGAGGCCAAGGTGACCGGGGTTCAGGACGACTCCACCAGTGCCAGCCAGCAGAAGGTGCCCGCCGACGGGACCGTGCTGCACCAGCTGGTCCAGGTCGATGCCACCGACCAGGGCGGCAGCCCGGTCTCGCTGAACTACGCCCTCACCCTCAAGTCCCGCGCCGGCCGCTGGGAAGTCGCGTCCGTCGACGACGCCCCGGCCCTGCGCGCGAGCGGCACTCCTTCCGCAGCGCCGCACACCGCCCCTGCCCCTGACGCCGCCAAGGCGACGCCTTCGCCGTCGGCCTCCTGAAGAAGAAAGAGGAACCGTTCATGCACACACTGGCCAGCCCCGACCACGTCGTCCTCGCCGGCGACATCCTGGACTGGGCCAACACCAAGACCGGGCAGGTCCGCACGCTGGTCCTGACCGTCGCCGGCCTGATGGCGATCATCGCCGTCCTCATGGCCTGGTGGCGAACCCGCTCCTTCGTCGGCACCCTCGTGGCCTTCGTCCTGGCCGCCCTGGTGCTGTGGGGCATCAGCAACCTTTCGGTGCTGAAGACCAAGGTCGGATCCGAAATCGACGACGGCGCGGCCTCGGCGCCTGTCGTCCACGTCACCGGCGACGCGCCCGCCCTGACAGGTGACGGCTGGCGGGTTTCGTGAGCGCGTCGGAGGAGGAGCTGATCGGGCGCTCGTACACGCGCGCCCGCCGGCACCCGCTCGTCATCGGCAAACTCCCGGGAGCCGGCCGGCTCCCGGGAGGGCCCTACACGATCACCCAGGTCATGACGATGGTGATCACCTTCGGGCTCCTGGTGATGACCAGGGGCCTGTGGGCCCACTTCGGCGCCATGAACTTCGTCCTCATGGTCCTGGTGCCGTGGGGCCTTGCCTGGGTGCTGCGCTATGCGCGGTTGGACGGCCGGGACCCCGCCCGCGCGCTACGCAGCCTGTTCATCTACTCCTCCACCCCAGCCCAGGGCCGTCTCGCCGGCAAGCCGCAGCGGGTCACTCGACCGCGCCTGGCATCCGTCACCTGCACGGTGCGCGTCCGGTCCGCCGAGCGGCCCCCGCCGGCGCCGGTACCCACCCGCGTCGCGAAGCCGGCGTCCGTTCCGGCCCGGACGACGCCCCCGGCCGCCGCACCAGTCACCGGCGCGCGGCCCACGCCCAAGACCGGGTTGCAGGCCCTTCTCGCCTCCCTCGACGAGAGCTGACCAGCCAGCTCACCGCCCCAGCACAGAAAGCAGATCGCCATGCGTCTCCCCGTCCGGCACATCAGCGGCCACCTTCTTTGGACCACCGCCGCCACCGTGTGGGCGGTCTGGCGCGTCGACACCGACAACTACACCCATGCCTCGAAGTCGACCAAGCGCGAGCGCCTGGACTCCCTGGAGGCGCTCTTCAAGTCCCTGCGGGGCGAGGCCCTGCTGCTGAGTCTGTGCCCGAGCGTCGACGCCGCCTCCGTCGTCACCCGCATGACCGCCGGCGTCGACCTGGACCAGTCCCCCGAGTACGTCGACCTCTCGCTGAAGGTCCTCGACCAGCTCCAGGACCTGGAGCTGACCGGCCGCGTCGACTTCCTCGCCGTCCCCCTGCCCCACCTCGACCTCAAGCAGAGCACCCGCGCCGTCATCTCCTCCCTGCAGGCCGAGGTGATGGGCGCGCTCGGTCTGCCCGTCGGCCCCATCTCCGTCTCCGAGGAGCGCCGGCGCCTGGGGCAGGCCACCCGCCTGGCCGCCGGCTGGCCCTCCGGCATCAAGATGCGGCCCGCCACCGAGGCCGAGATCCTGTGGATCTACGGACACAGCGCCCGCCGCGGCCTGAGCGAACCGCTGCTTCCCGAGGACGGCGCGCCGCGGGCCCTGCGCGGCCGCGGCCACACGGTGGCCGCCCACACCCAGGTGATCTTGGACGAGGGCGGTCGCGGCAACCGCCCCTCCAAGGGCCCCACCAACCCCTTCAAGCGCCGCTACCTGCGCGCCACTTCCGAGCACGGCGACTCCTACCAGGCATTCTGCGTGCTCTCCGAGATGCCCGAGGCATTCCGTTTCCCCGGCAGCGAGTACCTGGCTGCGCTGGACGACTTCAACTTCCCCGTGGACTGGGCCGTCCGCCTGCACGTCGAGTCCGGCGCGAAGGCCGAGCCGAAGAGCCGGCGACAGCAGCGCGAACTCGCGCACCAGCGCGGCGAATACGAGGGTGAGACCTCGGGCGTGCCCGCCTCCCTCGACAAGGCCTCCTTCGCCCTCGACGAGTACCGCGACCGGCTCACCGCCTCCTCGACCGAGGTCGAGATCCGCGCGACCGTCGCCACCTGCGTCTGGGGCACCACCGCCGAGGAAGCCGACGAGAAGGCGACGTTGCTGGCCAATCACTTCGGCGGCAACGACTACACGCTCGTGCGGCCGACCGGTGACCAGGTCGCGCTCTTCCACGGCATGCTGCCGGGCGTCACGACGCCCCGGCCGATGCTCGACTACACCCAGTACCTCCTCGCCCGCGACTTCGTCATGTCGATGCCCTTCTGCGGGGCCCAGCTCGGCGACGACACCGGCAGCCTCTTCGGCCTCCAGCTCAACGGCGGCGGCGTGCGGCCGGTGCTGGCGGACTTCTCCCACGGCCCCCGTGTCAACGCCAGCGCGAGCGCGGCGTTCGTCGGCGAGCTCGGTTCCGGCAAGAGCGTCGCGATGAAGTGCGCGATGTACTCGATCCTCACCACCGGACACCGGGCCGGACAGCGTAACTCCCGCGGCCGCGCCCTGGTCATCGACCGCACCCCGCAGCAGGAGTGGTCGCGGTTCGCGAGTGCCTGCCCCGGCACCACGCAGATCATCAACGTCGACGAGGACGCCGGCGTCTCTCTGGACCCCCTGCGCGTCTTCCGCGGTCCGCGGGCCGCCCGCTACACCGAGTCCTTCCTCACCCCGCTCCTGGACATCGGCTCGATGAGCGTCGAGGGCATCACTCTCGCGGAGGCGATCGAGGCCACCCGGCTCGGCCCCCAGCCGAGCATGACCGCTCTGATCGACACCCTCGCGAACAGGGCCCGCACCCCCGACCCGGACGAGCCGAACGATGCCGCGGTCCGCGCCGCCGCATCGGAGCTGGTCCGCAAGCTGCGGTCGCTGGCGAAGAAGGACCTCGGCCGCGTCATTTTCGACCCTTCGCTGCCGGTCGTACGGATCACGGACGCCGACAGCATCGTCTTCGCCGTCGACCGCCTGGGCCTGCCCACCAAGGAGGAGCTCTCCGAACACCGCCTGCCGAGTCTGGAGGTCGAGAAGCGGTTCGGCTGGCGGCTGATGTACCTGATGACGGCGCTGTGCAGGGAAGTTGCCTTCGCCGACCCCAACGAGTTCACCGGCGTCTTCCTCGACGAGTGCTGGTGGCTGACGGCCTCCGCGGAGGGCTCCAGCCTCCTGCTCGAGTTGATCGCCGACGGCCGCAAGCACAACGCCGGCGCTTTCGCGGGCAGCCACGACCCGTATGACATCGGCCCGAAGTCCGAGGTCGGCGACAAGATCCGGGCCCTGTTGTCCCACATCTTCGTCTTCCGCCACCGCAGCAAGACCCTTGCGGCGCGTTGCCTGGAGTTCATCGACCTGGACCCGGCGGACGCCGAGATGATCAAGGTCATCACCGAGAACCTCAGCCCGCTCAACGTCAGCGAGACCGAGCGGGCCCTGCGGGCCGGCGAATCCCTCTACCGGGACCTGCGCAAGCGGATCGGCGGACTGAAGGTACTCATCCCGGCGGATGAGCACGCCGCCGCGGCGATCCACACCACCCCGGGTCAGGGCCACGACGATGACGACGAGGCCGCGGAGCTCGAAGCGGTGGCAGACGGGGCGCTGGTATGAACGCCGCGCGCCGGCCGGCGGCCGGCCGAAGGCGCCTCGGGCTGATCGCGCTACTGCTGGTCCTGTTCACGATGGTCCTGGCGCCGGCAGCCTCCGCCGACCCCACCCCTGCGCCGAGCACCTCTGCCACGTCCGGGCCGGCCGACGAGAGCTCCAAGGCCAAGGACGCGGCGCAGAAGCTGAAGGAGCAGCAGCTGAAGGACGCCAGCGACGGCATCCTCCAGCCCTTCAACGTCACCGACCGCGACGGCGTCCCGATCTCCGCCTACACCGTAAAAACGGATACCGGTGGCTGGAAGGACATCGACCTCAAGATCTGGAACATTGTCGCCCAGCTGCTGTTCGGCCTGTCGAAGTGGGTCGTCGGCTTCACCTGCTGGCTGATCAAGTGGGCCCTCAACTTCGGCCTGGCCGACGTCCTGATCGGCCCCGTCGACCACATCTCCACCACGATCAAGAACCAGGTCATCGACCGGCTCGGCCTGCCGGGCCTGTTCCTCCTCTTCGCCGGCTTCTACGCCGGCTGGCTGATCCTCTTCAAGGAACGCGCGCGCGGCTTCGCCGAGATCGGCGTCTCGCTCGTGGTCGCCGCGGTGGCCACCACCGTGCTGGTCTCGCCGGCCCAGGTCCTGCTCGGCCAGCACCACCAGGCGCAGCCGCAGGGCTCGACCATGCTCCTGTCGGACGAGGGCCTGCTGGGCAAGGCCAAGGACTTCACCCTGGAGATCGCCTCGATCGTGCTCGCGGACGACCCGGCGAGCGCCCAGGGCAGCGCCGACCCCAACAACGTGGCGAAGCCGATCACCGACGCGCTGGTCGACGCGTTCATCGTCAAGCCCAACGAACTCATGGTCTACGGGCAGACCTTCGACGGGTCCTGCGACAAGGCGTTCCGCGAGTTCAAGCTCGCCGAGTTCAATCTCAACGAGGCCGGCGACGACTACTGGAACGTCGTGGTGATGGACTCGATCTACGACACGAACCTCATCGGGTCCCTCAACAAGGCGTCCGACAAGTTCGAAGCGGCGTGCGGCGAAGACAAGCCCAAGGCCAAACGTGCCTCGGCCGACCTGGCCTTCTCGGCCCTGTTCGTCGCGATCGCCGCGATCATCGTGGCCATCCTCATGGTCCTGGTCACCGGCGGATTCCTCACCGCGCAGGGCTGGCTGGCGTTCGAGGCCATCCGCGGCCACTGGGCCCTGGCCGCCGGCATCCTGCCCGGCGGCGGACGGGCGACGCTGTGGCGCTGGCTCTCCGCGATCACCAAGGCCGTCCTCGGCATCGTCCTGGCCATCTTGTTCCTGGCCATCTTCATCCTGGTCGTTCTCGCCCTCATCGACGCGGACACCGGCGACGTGCTGGCCGTCAAGTTCATCGTCATCGACGTCACGGCTGTGGCCGGTCTGGCCGGGCACAGGCGGATCAAGCAGACGGCACAGACCATCGCGGTCAACCTGAACCGCAGGCTCGCCAACGCCCGCGTCGGCGGCTCCCGTCGCAGCGTGTTCGCCAGCCCGGGCCGCTACGCCGAGACCGCGCCGGGGCTCAAGCAGATGTGGGGCGAGGCCCGGGGTGAGGCGCGCCGCGTGTCCCAGCCGGTGGGCAAGGGCCTCAAGTCCGCGCGCAACGCCTGGGTCGGCTCCCCGCAGGCCAACCGCAAGGCGACCAGCCGCCTGCGGACGGCGGCGCGGCTGGCCACCAACGCGGCCGCCGCCGTCGGTACCGGTGGCGCGAGCGCGGCGGCGAAGGTCGCGGCCCAGCAGACGGCGAAGGCCACCTTGAAGAAGCGACTGGCGACGGCGGCCGCCACCAAGATGTCCCAGACCAGGGGCGGGCGGGCCACCATGGCCACCGGCAAGGCCGCCGCCGCCACCGCGAAGTACGGAGCGAAGGCAGGCAAGTTCGCCTTCATGGCCACGGTGGGTGCACCGGTCGGCATTCCCCGCGGCGTCGCCGCGACCAAGAGGGGCGCGGCCGCGGCGAAGGCTCGCGCCGATGAGGTGCGTGGACAGCTCAAGGCCGTCAAGGCGCGGACCGTCGACAAGAAGGTCCAGGAGGCCAAGGACTTCGGCGCCGAGTACAAGCACAACGTTGCCGCGGCCGGCCGGTTCGTCGCGAAGACGGGGACGAAGGCTCAGGTGAACCTGGGGCTGGCCCCGATCCAGCCGAATCCCAAGTCCTCGGCACCGCCCGGGACTCGGGCCGGGGCCATTGCCCCGAAGGTGCCGGGCGCCAAGACGCCGCCCCTGCCCAAGCCCCCTGCGGCCGGCCCCACGCAGGTGCCGGCGATGCCGACCCCGCCCACACCTGCTCCGCCGCCGAAGCCCACGCCCAAACCGAGGACCGTGCGGCGCGCCACCCGCCCGGCCGGCCCGCCCAAGCGGCGGCCGTAGGCATACGCGGCCGGGGCCCTCGGCCCCGGCCGCCCGGATCACCAGCCCAGTACCACCCGACGGGGGACTCTCATGCCCGAAACCGACGACAAGGACGCCCGCCGCGGCACGTTCGCGCTGTTCGCCGCCTCCGCCGTACTCGCGGCCGTCGGAGTGAGTCTGCTGTACGGCACCAGCAGCGGCATGCCTTCTTCCGCCACCGGCACACCGGCGCCGGCGCCCACGGCGCTCTCGCCGTCACCTTCCACAGCCAGCGCCGCGTCCCCCGCGCCGCGCACCCCGCCGCCGACGTCGTCCGCGCCCAGCGCAGCTGCGGCACCGCTTCCGGTGACCAAGCCGATGCAGGACGCGGCCCGCGCCTTCGTGGTCGCGTGGGCGAGCCACGACGCACGGCCCGGCGGGGACTCCTCGTACGACGACGCGTCCCATCGCGCGGCCGCGTACGCCGCGGGCGACCTGGCGACGGACCTGCGCACCCGGCGCAGCGGCAGCGCCGGCGTCCGGCAGTGGCTGGAGTGGAAGGACAGCCGGGTCCGCGTCACCGCCTCGGTCCTGCGGGTCTCCCTGCCGGACGGGGCCCCTGCCCTCACCGAGGACTCCGGCTACGCCCAGGTCCTCTACGCGGTGACGCAGAAGCCGGCCGCCGGTCCGCCGGCCACGTCGCAGGAGCACGTCGTGCTCAAGCTCCGGCGCGATGGCGACGGCACCTGGCGCGTGAGCGGACTGCCCAATGTCTGAGGAGAAGGAGTCCAAGCTCGGCAGGAACCTCCTGATCGGTGTCCTGGTCACAGCCCTGCTCGGCTTCGGCCTCATCCTGACCGCGGTCCTGGCCCTCTCCGAGGCCATCGGCGAGGACAACACGAGCCAGTTCCTGGAGAACGCGGGGTTCGGGGGCGGCCTCGCGGACAACGCGGATATACCCGACTGGCTTCGCCCGATCATCCTCGACGCCGTCGCACAGTACGGCTGCACCGAGGTCACGCCGTCGTTGATCGCCGCCCAGCTCTTCCAGGAGTCCGGCTTCCGTACCAACCCGCCCGACGGCGGCGCTGGCGCCCTGGGCATCGCCCAGTTCATCCCGGGCACCTGGGCGGCCGAGGGCGTCGACGGGAACAACGACGGGAAGAAGGACCCGCTCGACCCCAAAGACGCCGTCCCGGCGATGGTGTCCTACGACTGCAAGCTCGCCGACGCCGTGCGCAAGGTCCCCGGCGACGTGGTGGACAACATGCTCGCCGCGTACAACGCCGGCGCGTACGCGGTGCAGGTGTACGGCGGAATCCCGCCGTACGAGGAAACCCGCAACTACGTCCGCGAGATCCGTGAGCGGGCGGAGAAATGGGCGGCCCCTGCAGACGGGCAGGTCTCCGGCGGCCTGGAGAAGGTCGTGGCCGCGGCGAAGAAGGCCCTGGGCACGCCCTACTTGTTCGGCGGCAACTGCAAGCCCCCCTTCGACGGCGTGAACCGCTGCGACTGCTCGAGCCTGGTGAAGTACGCCTGGAGCACGGTGGGTGTGAACCTGCCCCGGGACACCTACGGCCAGGTGGGCATCGGCACCAAAGTGACGTCGGTGAAGGACCTGCGCCCCGGTGACCTGCTCTTCTCCGGCGGGAGCGCATCGGCGCCCGAACACGTGGCCATGTACATCGGCGGCAGCCAGGCCATCGACGCCCCGCACACCGGCGCCACCGTCCGGATCAAGCCGCTGTCGTACTGGACGCCGCAGATCCTGGTGATGAAGCGCCCGCCCTACACCGACCCGGCGTCGAACGGGACGTGGGTCGCCCCGGTCGCCGACACCACCATCGGCACCCGCTACCACGCCTCGGGCTCGATGTGGTCTAGCGGCTACCACACCGGCGTCGACTTCCCGGTTCCCACCGGCACACCGATCCGCGCGGTCGGCCCGGGCACCGTGGTCACCGCCGGCTGGTCCAGCGCGTACGGCTACCAGGTCGTGATCAAACACGCGGACGGCAAGTACTCCCAGTACGCCCACCAGTCCAAACTGCTCGTCTCCGTGGGCCAGAAAGTAAGCGGAGGGCAGCGCATCGGCTACTCCGGCGCGACGGGCAACGTGAGCGGCCCCCACCTGCACTTCGAGATCCGGACCGGGCCCGAGTACGGCACGGACATCGATCCGCTGAAATACCTCCGCAGCCACGGAGTGAAGATCTGACCTCCCGTTTCCGTTGTCTGCGGCCTCCTCGGCGAGGCCGCAGGTGACCTGTCGCAACGAACGTTGAGCCTTCTCACCGAAGTCTGAGCGCTGTACATGTCCTTGCCCTCTGCCCTTGCGCTCAGTTAGCCGTCTGCCGCCGCAGTGAGCTCAGCCAAGTGAGCCTGCCGGCTGCGCACCGCGCGCTCCAACTGCTCAACATCCAAACTGGCACGTCGGTGGGTCGGGGTCCCCGGCCTGCTGTGTGCCAGCCGCTCCCGGGCTTTGGCCAGCGACGCTTCCCGAGCCGCAAGCCGACGCTGAACCGTCTCGATGCTTTGCATAGCACTCAGGATGGCGTACTGCCCCGCTCACGATGCGTTCTTCGGCCGGATCTGGGCTGGTTCCTGCTCAACCTTCGCTTCGAGAGGTCAGCAGGCACCGGAACTCAGGCTGCCGGCGAAGAAAGTTCGGCACGAGTGTCACACCGAGCCCGGTCCCAACACCTGTAGCAGACGAAAGATCCGTCTGCCCTATGGAGGTACCACCGTGCTCCCACTCTCTCCACCCTGCGCACCGGCGTACGGCCATAGGCCGGCCAGCCTGCCCCCGGTCGGTGACCGATGACGACGACCGACCTGATCGACGGGGCATTCGGCGTTCTTCAGGACCTCCCCGGCCACGTCGAACGGCTGACCAACTGGGCCGTGAACAACGCCTGGTGGGTTGGCCTGCTGATGCTCGCCGGAGGCGCTGCCATCGGCACCGCCCGGTGGCTGCTCTCCCGGGGACCGATGGCCGACCGCACAGCCCTGGAGGTGCTGCCGACAACCGGCTTCGACCCCAAGGTCGAGGAAGTGGTGCGCTTCGGGCACCAGATAGCTCGCGCGCACAAGAGCGTCTCGCGGTGGCTGTTCTCCTCTCCTCGCGGCAGCGCCGTCCGTATCCGCTTCACCTGCTCGGACGGGGCGCTGGCGATGCGGGTGGAAGGGCCGGCCAAGGCCATGACGGTGCTGCGCCACCAGGGCTACGCCCAGGTCGAGATGCGCCCCGTCCAGGCCGGCGGCCAGACCAGCGGCGACCGCCCCCAGATCCTGCTCGGCACCCACTCCGCCTCCTGAGACACGGAAGAACAGGAACACCATGACCACCGCAACCGCCGAGTCCGCCGCGCCGGTCGACGTCACCAAGCCGTCGGGGGACCACGGCGACGAGGCCGAACAGCAGCTGCACTATGCCCGGGCCGAACTCGCCCTGGCCCTCCCGCATCACCTCGCCCTGCGCGAAGTGCCACTTACTCCCGATCCGCTCGAGGCCCTGGCCAACGCGGTCGCCGACGTCCGGGAGGACCTCGGCGAGAGCGCCGATGTCGTCCTGGACCTCGTTCCCGTCGCCTCTTCCCGGGTCGGCAGCCGCCGTCGGCGCCTACTGGCGCAGGCCCGCCGCAACCCGTCCGACGCACCGGCGATACCCGGCATGCCGCAGCAGAGCAACCGCTTCGGCTTCGACCTGGGCGCTGTGATGTCCGAGATCGCCCATGAGATGAAGGGCAATCAGGCCGGGACCCGGCCGCGCCCGTACCACCACCACGGCCAGCGCACCCAGCGCATGACCGACATGAAGGCCGCCATGGGCAAGCTCGCCCCCGGGGCCGAGCCGGTCTTCTCTCTCCAGCTCCTCGTGCGCACCTGCGCACGGGACGCCGACCGCGCCCGGATGCTGCTGGACCAGGTCCTCGCCGCCCTGGAGCCATGGTCCGGCGACAACTACCTCCGCCCCGTCGGCCTGCACCTGGGCATCACCCGTGTCCGAGCCGACCACTGGCTCTACCGGCACCGGTTCGACCGGCGCTTCGAGACCGGGCTGTTCGTCCCGCGGCGCAACTCCTGGGTGACCGCCCAGGAGATCGCAGGCCTTCTCAAACCGCCCACCAAGAACAACACCGCGGCCAACATCCTGCGATCGGGCGGGGTCGTGCCCCCGCCACCGTTGGGGCTTCCGTCCTGGAACGGACAGCGAGGGCTGCTTCCCCTTGGCTGGGTGGCCAAGGCCGGCGGCGGCGAGCGCCTGGCCGGCGTCCCGCTCAAGTACCTGCTGTTCGCTCTGTTCCTCGGTAAGTCCGGCTTCGGCAAGACCGAGATGAGCTTGGTCCAGGCGATCGCGCTGGCGCACAACGGCTTCGGCGTCCTCTTCCTGGACCCGCACGGCGACGGCTGGGCTCGCGCACGGCCCTACCTCGCCCACAAGGAACTCGCCGACCGGATCTGGGAGATCGACCTCACCAGCCCCGAACTCGACAAGATGGTCGGCTCCTGGAACCCCCTGTCCATGGAACGCCGGCGTGAAGCCGAGATCCCCGACATCGTCCAGTACATCGTCACGGGATTCGCCGCAGCCCTGAACTGGAGCGACAGCGCCGGCCGCGCCAAGACCATCCTGACGCGCGCGGTCGAGTCCCTGGTGTACCTGTCGTGGCAGGTCTGCCGGGCGGGCCGGCCCAACCTGGCGCCCACCATCTTCCAGATCCGCACGATTCTCACCGACCCGGTCTGGCGCGCCACGGTGCTGCCCTACCTGCCCAAGGACGTGCGGGACTTCTGGGAGAACGTCTTCCCGAGCTACTCCAAGGAGGCGGTGCCGGTTGTCACGAACATCATCGAGCGTCTGTCCTCCTCGAACGCGATCAAGGCCTTCCTGGGGTCGAGCCGATCGACGTACGACATCCGTTACGCCATGGACCACGGCAAGATCGTCTTTGTGTGCCCGGCCGGCACCGGTGACGTCGACCGCATCATCAGCTCCCTGCTGATCTACGACCTGTTCCGTGCCGGCCTGTCCCGGCGTGACACCCCCGTCGATCAGCGGCGGGACTTCTTCTCCTTCATCGACGAGCTGACCAGCGTGGACGGAGCATCGAAGGGAACCCTGGCCCAGATCACCGAGCAGCTGCGCAAGTTCAACGTCCGGCTGCTGGCGATGACGCAGATGGCGCAGCGGCTGAGCCCCACCACCAGGCAGGGGTTGTTGCAGAACCTGTCGATCCTCTCCACGACGGCCTCCGACGTCGACGAGGCGACCCTGGTGACCCGCCGCTGGGGAAAGAAGGTGTCCCCCGACACGATCACCCAGCTCAACCGCTACCACTACGTGATGTCGGTGACCCTCGGCGAAGGCCAGACCGACCCCTTCCGCGTGCGCGGCGCCTCGGTCGAAGACCTCTACGCCGACTACTTCCGGCCGCAGAACGAGGAGCGTCTGAGCAGGGCCATCGACGAGAACCTGAAGCGCCGGCCTGTCCGCGACATCCTCACCGACCTGCGGCGGCTGGATCTGCGGCTCCGCCGCTTCATCGTCACCCTCGACGTGCCGCCGGACGACGACGACCCGGCAGCCGCCGATGTGCCGCCCGAGGATCCCGGAGCCGAGGAGACCGCCCCGCCGGACAACGGCGGTCCCGACGGACCGGGCGACGGGCCGCCTACCGCGAGCTCGGACAAACCCCGCGTCCACGACAGCGAGGGCACCCTCCTCAGCGGAGGACAGGACAACTCCGCCGAGACCGCCCCGGACAACGTCCGGCCGCTGAAGTCCCAGCAGAACGAGTCGAGATTCGGATGACCCTGCACCTTCCCGAAGCACCCGCGGTGCCGACCCGCACGCGCAGCTTCCACACGATCGCCCGCCGGGCCCTGGAGTTGTTGTACCAGCACCGGGTGCTGTCGACCCAGCAGATGCATGTGCTGCTCACTTCGCCCGAGCAGCGAGCGCGCCGCCCCGACTACCTGCGCAGGCATCTGGGCGAGCTCCACAAGGCCGGCCTGGTGAGCCGGGTCCGGGCCCAGGGAGGCGGCGCCGGGCCGGGGCGGGTGCGGACAAGGCCGTTCCTGTGGTTCCTGACCGAGTCCGGCGCCGAGGCGGTCGAGGAGGCTGGCGAACTACCCATCCGCCCCTACCGGGTCACGCCCGAGTCGGTCGCCGGCAGCCGGCAGGCGCACACCCTCGCGCTCAACGACGTCGGGATCGCCTTCTTCGAGTACGCGGAACGACTCGGGCACGAGTGCGGCCCCCTGGACTGGACACCGGAAGTCGCCAACCGCATCCGTGACGGGCAGCGCCGATTCGAGGACGACCATGTCATCAGCGACGCCGTCCTGAACTACGTCCATGTGGAGCGTGGCCGGCGCACCATGCTCAGCTTCTTCGTCGAGCTGGACCGGGCCACCATGACCACGGCGCGACTGGCCGCGAAGCTCCAGGCGTACGGCCGGCTGTACGAGTACGTCCCGCAGGGGTCGGATCGTGCGCGCCGGCAGCCGAATGCCACGCGGCCGGCGTGGATGTACAACTACCCGGTCTTCCCACGGGTTCTGGTCGTGCTGGACGCCGCGCCGCCCCGAGAAGGAGAACCGGATCGCCGACCGGCGCGGTTGGCAGCCCGGACGGAAGACCTCTACGCGCGCACAGCCGCGGACGTCCGGCTCAGCCGGCTCAAGGAGGACATCGCGATCGGTGTCACCACCCTGCAGCAGCTCCAGCAGCACGGGCCCTGCGCCCCGATCTTCACGCCGCTGCTGCGGGGCACACCGTCCGCCCGGCCGGCCGCCGCCGATTTCTACCTCTCCACGAAGTAACCCGCCGCTGAAACGGCCCTCAAGGGAAGCAGCCCGATGACCAGTACCTCGCTGGAGACTCCGCCCGACGGCGGGAGCATGATCCGGCTCACCGAGATCCTGCACCGCAGCGTCAAGCTGCGGCAGCGACGGTTCGAGATGCTGCCGCTGCGCGGCGCGGGCGCCCCCTTCACCGAGGCCCAGGCCCGCAACCCCTCGGACTCGCTGCCTCCGTCCGAGCTCGCGGACCTCATCTCCTCCATGTCCGTGATCGGTCTGCTGGAGCCGGTTCTCGCCGAGGAGATCGTCATCGACGGCAAGGCGCCGACGATCCGTCTCGTCACCGGCGAGCGACGCCTGCGCGCCATGCGCTGGGGCGCCACTAACCGCCCGGACAACCCCCACTTCCAGGCCCTGCCCGCCGTGGTCTGCCCGGGGCCGCTGTCCGACGAGGAACGGCATATGTGGCGGTTCGTGGAGAATTTCGCCCGCGAGCCCCTACGTCCCGGTGAGCAGGCCGCCGCCCTGCTGTACCAGCGGTGCGCCATCCTCGTGGGCAAGCTGCTGAAGTCCGGCCGGCCGGTGCCGCAGGAGGTCTACGCCATCCCGGACCCGGCCGAACGCTTCCAGGCTCTGGAGAAGATCCGCGGCACCGACCACAGTTGCGCCGCCCCCTGGAGCGAGGTTCTCAGCCGCCTCGGACTTCAGCTCAACGAACGCAAGGCCGGGGAGTTGGTGCGCGCCTTCCGGGCGTTGCCTCGGGACCTGACCGAGGAGATGGACGAGGAAGCGATTCGTCTGAACACCCGGATCCGCTACGCGGAACTCCGCAACGGACGGGCGGAAGCGGCCGAAGGCATCTGGGCCGCACTGAAGACCTCCAAGCGGCTCCATCTCCTGCCCACCGCCGTCAACGTCGGCCTGGAAGTGCCCGGACTCGGAACGGACGAGATCATCGAGGAGGCGGAGCAGCGCCTGGACGCTGCCAACGCCGGCCGCCGCGCGAAGCTGTCCCGCGTCCCCGACACCGCCGAAGCCGACGATGCGCCCGAGGGCGACCCGTCCGACGCCGACAGCTCCGCCGATGCCTCGCTCGAGGAGCCCGCCGCGCCGTCGTCGCCCCCTGAAGTCGAGCAGTCGCCTGAGGCGGATCCCGGGCCGACCTCGCCGAAGCCGGCCGTGGAATCGGGGATCGTCCGCACCGCGCTGGACGGACTTCGCGGCCTGCTGGTCGAGGTCCGGGCCGGCAAGGAGATCACCCGCTACGACCGCGGCTCCCTGCAACTTGTCCTGCAGGAGCTCAGCACCCACCTCGGCGGTGACGCTACCGCCGCCGAATCGGACACCGACGCCACCCACGAAGGAACCGAAGCAGCATGACCAGTGTCTTCCTGCCCTCCCCGACCATCGGCGTGCCCCTTCCCGGACGGGGCTGCGACTGCAACAGCTGCGCCTTCTACGCCGGGCCCGACGGCCGGGGCGGGCCGGCCACCGTCGAGCCGTTGTGCTCTGGCACCAACACTGACTGCCGGTTCTGCGGTTGCGCCGCGGCGGAAGCCGATGCCCCCGCCAACGCGTGTGTGGCCCGCCAGTGCCCGATCCGCTGCGGAAGCCGGACCGACATCGCCCAGTGGATGAGCGACGTTGGCGGCACCCTGACCTTCGACGACATCAGCATCGACAGCACCCTGCCGGGCGGCCTGCCGGCCTTCATTCCCATGACCGACGGGTCTGCCGTGTCCAAACTCGACGCGAGCCTGAACTGGCCGGCCTACGGCGTGGGCCTCAGGCGAGTCTTCTCCCCCGACACCCACACGCTCTACCGCCGCTTCACCCAGCAGTCCGCCCGCGAAGCCCTCGCCCTTCAGCCGCATCAGAAGGCCGTGCTCGTCGGATACAGCGAAGACCCCCTTGTCGAGGCCTTCTGGACCAGGCGCAAGCGCGACGACCTCGTCGCACGGATCGCGGAACAGCAGTGGGATCTGGTGCTGTCCTGCAACTACTCGATCTACGGCGACTGGCCGCGAACCGAGCACCTGCTGAACATGAGGCGCAGCCTGCTGCTGGCGCAGGAGTTCGCCGAGGCCGGGGTGCCGGTCGTCCCGAACGTCTACTGGTTCCGGTTGGAGGACCTGGAGCGCTACCTGGCCTGGATCGAGGACACCCGTCCCGCGGCGATCGCCGTCAACGTGCAGACCGTCCGGGACAACGCGGTCTGGGACAGCTGGGAACGCCCGGGCCTGCACTGGCTGGCCGCGAACCTGCCCGACGACATGCCGGTCATCCTCACCGGCCTGTCCCGGACAAACCGGATCGCGGAGATGGTGCAGCTCTTCGGCACCCGGCTGACTCTCATCTCGCAGAATCCGCACCAGTACGCCCTGCACGGCGCCATCATGACCGCGAACGGCCGCGAGGACGTCCACGCACGGGCTGAGGACGCCTTCGCCGCGACGGTCCGGTACATGTCCTCGCTGCTGCCGGCCCGCTGAGATTTTTCCGCCCGCTCTGTCACACCGATGGCTCCTCCCACACCTGTAGCAGGTGACACCACCGACGGGAGGAGCCTCCGTGACGACCGACCCCCACCAGCCCGACATCGAGCCGGCAGATTCTCTGCCTGAGGTCGCTGGCCAGCTGTGGATCCTGCTCGTCTGGCACCCCGCCCTCGGCCTCCCGGTCGATCCCGTCGCCGTGCTGGGACTCAACGAAGAAAACGGGCCCGGGGCCCGGATCGTGCGGTGGGTCCCGCTCGTCTACGATCCGGCCGATCCGTGGCGGGAACGCCTGGGCGAAAGCACCACCACCGAAGACGTCGAGCGCTGGATCGCGCAGTCCGGCGGCGCCTGCGCGATCGAGCCCGCTGCCGTGCCGGAGGGTGCAACCGACCTCGCCCACGCCGCCGATCTCGTGCTCAACGAACTGCTCGCCGAAGTCCTTCCCGCACTTCCGCAGCGCGGTGATGCCTGATGGGCACGGGCAGCAAGTCCAGCCACGCTTCCTACGCCGTGGGCCCCACGGCCGTTGCGGAGGGCTCGGAGGAGGCAGTTGCCGAAACACCGGCGCCGCCGATGTCCGATGAGGAGATCCAGGCCAAGGCCGACCTGCTGATGGCCATGAACAACATGGAGGAGATCGCGGAGCCCGGGGCCGGCATCGACTGGGAGGACCTGCCGCCCAGCGACCCGGTGGAGAGGTACGACCTGTTCGTCAGTCAGGTCAAGATGGCCCAGGAGGCCATCGAGAAGCTGAAAGAGGCGGGCGCCTCCGACGAAGAGATCGAGGCCCACACCAAGGCGCTCAAGGCGCAGACCCTCGAGTACCTGAACTCCCTCGACGATGACGATCTGCGGGAGATCGCCGAGGCCAAGGGGTTCGAACACCCTGCCCTGGTGGGCCTGTCGGGCAAGGGCCAGCACCCACTGGTCCACTGGCTCGACCCCGCGTACCCGGACGGCATCCCGACCAAGCAGAAGATCCAGGCTGCCGCCCTCGACCGGTACAACGAGCTGCTCGCCGGCGGAACGGTCGGCGGGATGACACTGGCGGACCTGCACGAGATCGAGGGCACCGAACCGCCACTGACCGGCGGCGCGTGGTCGGCGACACCCGAGGAGGCCAAGGAGTCAGGGCAGGCGCTCGTCCAGTCGATCAATACCTACCTCCACGACGCCAAGTACACCGCGGGCCCCGCCCAGGGCGAGGCCCTGCAGAAGATGCTCGCGGCGGAGCAGAAGCTGTCCACGGCCGACTGCCCCGAGCTCGGAGAAGACCTCGAAAAGGCCAAAGCCCACGGCAAGCAGATGGTCGACAAGGCGCTCGCCTCCTTCAGCCTGACCCCGTACAACGTCCAGCCGGCGATCCAGGACGCCATCGCCTCGGGGCAGCTCACGGAGAGTGAAGCCCAGCACCTCACGGCGCGGGAAGCCGTCGCGCTGATGCGGTCGACGACGCCGGAGAGCGAGGCGACCGCGCTGAAGGATCTGGCGGCGAAGCGCGCGCAGGAGCTGGCGGCCCTCGACGTCTCCTACTCCGCGCACTCCGCCCTCGCGCCGGAAAACGGACAGCCGCTGGCCCTGCCGCCGGCGGGCGACCCTGGGGCGCCGCAGGCGATCGCCGAGTGGGCGAAGAACGCCGGCGAGCTCAAGGACATGCAGCACGCCGCGCACAGCTGGTACTCCAAGAGCCAGCAGTTCGCCGCCGACGAGCCGTTCGCCGACCACCCAGGTGCGGACGCCTCGAAGTTCGTCTCCCCCGACGCCCTGACCAACGACTTCAAGGCGTGGGCCAAGGGACAAAAACTCTCCGACCTGCGCGGCGTTGCCGGCGAGCTGGGGATGGACAACGCCGACCAGGCCACACGTGCACAGGTGCAGAACTACATCGCCGCGAGCTTCAACCCCAAGTACGACCAGCAGGCGATCAAGGAGAAGGTCGCGGCCGCCGCGGCCAAGAAGCAGACCGCCAAAACCGCCGCCCCGGCTAAGGCGGCCGCCCAGACCGCCACCTCGACTCAGGGGGTTGCCCAGGCCACCGCCCCGGCTCAGGAGGCCGTGCACAGCGGCGAGTTGGCCTCCGACGAAGAGGTCCAGGCGCTCGCGAGCAAGCTGCAGAAGCCCCAGGGAACTTCGGCCCCGGCCGGGACCGCTGCTGCGCCACCGGCAGCACCTGCCTCCCCGAAAGCGGCGACGCCTTTCAAGAAGACGCCCAAGCCGGGGTCGTTCAACGCGAACATCCAGGCACTGATGGCCGAGGTTCAGCACGCGAAGGCGACCAGCCAGGACCTGCCGGCACGCGTCGACGCCAAGGACGTCGCCACCTGGACCTTCGGACCCGGCACGACAGCGTCGAACCTCGGCGGCACGTACGCCAAAACCGTGCACGATGCGCCGGACGGCTCGAAGTGGCTGTTCAAGGCCGACCACAATCACGGTGGCGCCCTGGGGCACGCGGAGGCGGCCGCCTCCCACCTGCTGTCGATGGGCGGCGTTCCGTCGGTGCCCGTGTACCACCACAAGCAGGCCGATGGGACGGCCGGCTCTATCCAGCCGCTGCTCCAGGGCGCCCAGCAGTTCACCTCCAGCCCGAGCCAGTGGACGCAAGCCCAAGTCGACGCGATCGTCCGCTCCCACGTGGGCTCGTGGGTCATCGGCGAGCACGACGGACACAAGGACAACTGGCTGGAGACCCCCTCCAAGGGGCTGGTCCAGATCGACCGCGGACAGGCCTACAAGCACTTTGGCCTGGACAAGCTGTCGGTCGACTACGCACCCAGCGGCGGAGGCGGGTTCACCCCCGTCCACCAGCGTCTCTACCAGGCCGCCCTCGGCGGAGAACTGGGCAAGGGCATCAAGATCAACCCAGCCGCCGCCCATCCGGTGATCAAGAACTTCGAGTCCATCCCGGATGCCCAGATCCGCTCCGTCCTGCACGCCACCGCCCACGAAGGCGCCAAGTCGGGCGTGGCCTGGGTGCCGCAGATGCGCAGCCGGGCCGCCACGGCCCTGAAGATCCCCCAGTCCCAGGTGACGCACGAGCAGATCGCCAACGCGTTCCTGGACCACGCAGTAGAGAGGAAGAACTCCTTGCGCGAGAACTTCGCCGACTTCTTCGTCAAGCAGCTCAAGCTGCCCTCCGGCGCCTCCTTGAAGCACGGTGGTAGCTGATGGGCACAGGATCGAAGTCCAGTCATCAGAGCTACGCGGTCAGCCCGACGGCCCTCGCAGACAGCCCTGCTGCCCCGGTGGATCTCGGCGGCGCCCCGGCCGCGGAGGAAAGCACCGCTCTCGCAGGGCTGGCGAGCGGGGCAGACACGGGGGCGATACCGGAAGAACCGACCCTGACGCCCGATGATCCGCAACAGCTGTCCACCGAGGCCGGCCTGGACCCCGCCCTGGACGACCTGGTCGAGGACGCCGAGCTCGGCCAGGAGGCCGCGGCCGAGGTGGCCCCGTCCGACGACGAGGTGCCCGCGGCCCAGGACGCGGTTTCGGACGAACCCGAGTCCCCTGCGCTCGCCGAGGACGAGCAGAGCGGTGAACTGGATCCGGTGGCGGAGGAAGCTACCGAGCTGCTCCCCGAGAACGGGGTAGATGAGGAAGTTGAGGAAGACGAGGAGGAGACGGACCCGCCGCTGACTCCGGTGCCGGCGGCGCCGCCGGTCGGGCAGCCGACAGGAGCCCCGATCCTCGTCGGGGGCGACGACTTCATCAACTCCGAGGCGGCACTGGTCGCGTACGACTCGGCCGACGGCCCGCGGGAGGTCCTCCTCACGCATGTCTCCGAGGAGGCGGAGGAGAAGCTTCTCGACGCGCTGCACATCCCCGGCACTCACATGGAGGACGTCGAGGTCGAGGAGGAGGTCAAAGCGCGGCTCAGCCTCGACCAGGACAAGAAGCTGGGCGAGTTGACCTCAACGGCGGTCTCCTCGGTACAGCACAAGCTGAAGAATCAGCTGCCGATGTCGGATGCGTCGATCGCCAAGCACCAGGCGGCCGTCGACGCAGTCTCCGCGGTGCTTAACGATCCGACGATCAGCGACGCCGAGAAGGCGATGGCCCAGCACTACATGGACCAGCTGGACCAGGTGAAGGACAAGATCGACAACGGCGGAGCGCCGCTGCCGTGGATGTCTCCGTACGAGGTGACCGAGACCAAGGTGGTCACCAAGCAGGTGTCGGTGCCCGACACGGACCCGGAACCGGGAACGCTCCACGCGACCGTGCGCGAGGCAAGCCGGATCAAGGCGAGTCTGGACCCGGAGACCGGGCAGAGTTCCTGGGATGGCGTGGCCCGCAGTCACGCGACCGGTACCGAGTACGAGATTGACATGGGCGACGGGTGGAAGGCGGTCTACCGGCCCTACAAGGACAACGACCCGTCGAACACGGAGTACTCGCTGCGTGGGCAGCTTGAGGTCCATGCGCCGCCCGGTGCCGGCCACGGCAAGGAGTTGGTGGAGCGCCTGGAGCAGCTGCACCTGATGAACCAGCCGATGACGGCAGCCGAGGGCGAGTGGACGTACCTGGCGAACAACATCAGCGCGCAGGGGCTGGGCAATGCAGCCGGCATGAAGGCAGCCATGGAGACGGCCCAGGGCCTTCAGGACCTACAGGTCCAGGAGATCGTCCACAAACGCATGGAGACGCTGATGGGACTCGACAGCGAGGCCCTGCACACCCAGATGAAGCGGATCCACCTGGAGGCGGCACAGAAGGTGTTGCCGATGAAGGTGGAGGTGGTGCGGGATGCCGTGGCCAAGGCATCCGGGTTCGCCGATGGCGACGCGCTGGCGGCGAGCCCCGGCTACCAGCCGACGCCTGCGACGACCGGCAAGTGGCTGACCTGGTCGCGCTTCGACGTCACCGGCAAGCAGGAGGAGATCAAAGAGGCATTCAAGGGCCGGTCGTTGACGCACAGCCTGGGTAGCGGAGACCTCGGCAGTCTGTTGAGCACCGGTGTGCTGGCCTCCACCGAGAAGCGGGCCGTCATGGGCATCGGCAGCGGCGTGGGCATGAGCGAGGAGGACGACAAGATGACCGGCGGCGCCAACAGCGTTTTCCTGCGGGTCCAGCACAGCGGCTCCGACCTCGGAAAAGGTGTGCTGATCTGGGACGACCCCAGCGTTCTCATGCAGCGCAGCGACTACTACGGCTACGCCAGCGACCACTACGGCGCGATCAACCCGAACCACTACAAGTACAGCAAGGACGCGATAACCCGGGATCCCATGAAGATCGCCAAGTTCGGCTACGACGGTAACGAGGTGATGTTCGGCAACGGGATTGATCTGCTCGGGACGGAGGCGCCCAGCCGGATCGTGTGCAAGTCCGCCGGCGAACGCAGCACGATCCTGGCCTCATTCGCGGCCCGGGGCATCACCGAACTCGGCGGCAAGCCCGTCGAGGATGTTTTGTGCTTGGACACCGACTACAGCTGACGAGGAGTTTCACGATGACAACGGACATCCAGTGGAAGCGGCGGTTCTCCGACCTCCTCGCCGGCAACCACAGCACCACGGGCGACCCTGTGGACGCCGGGGCACGCCTGCTCGTCTTCAACCCCGACGGCAGCGAAGCCTTCCGCGCGGCGCTCGCCCGCCACCACCGTTTCGAGGACGCCGAGCCGGTGGTGTGGATCAGGCCGCTGGTCGGCGGCAAGGACACCGGAGACGGCTACCTGTTCAACCTCGGCCTGGCAAGGCGCCGCTCCCTGCGCTGGGAGGCTGTCCGCCTCGTCGACGACGGCGTCGAGATAGACCTCGTGAACGAACAGCGCGCTCGCATCGAACCGGCAGACGGGCCCGAACTGACGGAGCTGACCCGTTGGGAGGAGTTCACCAACCGCCTCACCCCCGAGGAAGACGCGGCGCTACGGGACCTGGACGCCGACTCCTGGCAGGGACGCTATGCCTGAGCAGCCCGGAGTCCGGCGCCGAACGTGCCGGCAGCCGTATTGGCATCATGGCCTACCGGCCCCGTAGACAGCGGGGCACCGGCGGACCGCTCGGCCAGCGGCGCAGCACATCAGGGAGGTGAACAGCATGGCAGCACGACGTCGCGGCGTGCGCGGCTTCGACGGAGCCGCGCTCCGCAGCGCCCGAACGAGCCAGCACCTGTCCGAGGAGGACCTCGGGCGGGCCGCCCGCATGCCGCCAGCTCTGATCTGCGCCTACGAAGACGGTCGGCGGATCCCGGAATGGAAAGCACTGACCACGCTCGCGGACGCCATCGGAAGCACCGTCGACGAACTGCGTCCCGGGCACATCACCACGATGGAGGACCTGCGGTGCGCCGCCGGCCAGAGCCAGGCCGACGCGGCCACGACCGCCGGGCTGACGCGCAGCGGCTACGCCATGCTTGAGAACGGACACACCCGTACCCTGAGGCGCGAGGTCGCGGCGCGGCTGGCGGCCTCGTGGCACGTCGACGAGGACGTGGTACTCCGAGCCCACGCAGCGACGGTTCACGCTGCCGGCGAGCCGGCACCCGTCCTCGAGGGTGCCGTACTCGAGGGACTCGCCAGCCACTTCGGCATCTCGTGCGAAGCCCTGCTTGACCTCGCCCGCACTATGCAGAACCCGACCGAGAGGAGGACCCCATGACCGTGCACCGTGGCCACCCGGTGACAGACGCCCGGCACGCGGCGCTGCGCAGCCCCCTGCCCGATCACGAGCGCTCTCTCCCGGTCGACACGGTCTGGCTGCGCCGGCGGGCCCGCCAGTTCGCGCGTATCTCGCAGCGGCCGTTCCACCTGGTCCTCGACCTTCAGGCCTACGCCTCGGTGACCGGGATGCCCTTCTACGCGCACTACGCCGCTCAGGTGTACCGCGGCCCTGAGGGTGCCCGACTGGCCAAGCCGCTGATGGCCGTCAACCTGGCGCTGGTCACCACGCGCGAGGAAGCGGACCGTGCCCTGGCGCACGAGACCATGCACCTGGTGGTGCCCTCGTACGGTCACAAGCAGGCCGCGTTCGACCGCGCCCAGCTGCTGCTCGATGAGGTCGGCCAGCTGGAGACCGCAGCGTGGGAGGACTGAGGCCGACGGGGAGGCCGGCTGGTCGCGCACCCCGGGCGCCGACGTCGATCTGCCCGCCGGCCTACGGCCGGGGTCCTGCTCACCGGCTCACCGTCCCGGCGCCGGGTTACGACCTGACCAGCCAACTACCAGCAGCCGCCGTGCGGGCGGAGAAGGCACGGCTGTTGGTCCGGCGCAAGTGATTGGCCGGCCTCTGGCCGGCCCGCCAGGCGGCCCGTCTCTCGCCCGGCTCCCGTGTCACGTCCGCCGCGGGAGCCGGGCGGTGATGGCTTCGTCCAGCTCGGCCATGGTGCGCTGGAAGGCACGTTCGAGGTCGACGTCGTAACGGTGTGCCAGGATCAGCACCGACCACAGGCAGTCGGCGAGTTCGTGCTCCAGCGCGGCCCGGCCGCCCGGCGCGTCGCGGGCGCCCTCCTCAGCCATGACGAGCTTGGCGAGGTCGCCGACGTCGCCCATGAAGCCGAGCATGAACTCATTGCGTGACCAAACTCGCCCGCGTTTATGGAGATTCAGCTCGTCGTAGCGGTCATGGATCCGTACGGCCTGTTCCCGCAACTCGGTGAGGTCCACAGGGGCTGTCCCTTCCACTGGATGTCGGTGTCGTCCGAGTGTTCCCGCTAGATCACGACGATCGGCGGCCGGAGGGCGTTCGCCGGTCTCCCAGAAGTTGGTGCAAAGGACCGACCGACTGAACCCGTCGGTGACTCCAAGCCCCCGCCCGTGCGTTGCTAATGCCTGTTCCACCATGTACTGTGAGTGTCACCGGGTGGGAGAACCCGCCCGATCCAGGCCGCCGCTAGCGGCCCGTGAGATCTGCTCGGGCGTCACCACGTCAACACGACCCATGTCCCCGGGCCCATCCTTCTCGGAGGCCTCATGCCGGGCACAACGACGAACTCTGTCTTCAACCCTCTCCAGCTCGCCGCCGTCGGGGCTGCCGTGGAGCGTGCACGCAGCGGTGCCTCCGCGCGGCCGGGGCCGGACCCCGCTCTCCACAACGAGAAGCGCGGCGAACTCGTGTGGCTGGAACGGGTCCTCCGTCACCGTCTCCAGCTCGGCTCTCTCGGTCGGCCGGTCGCCGTCCGCGCCGAGTACGACCGTCTCCACCCGCTGCTGGCCGCCGGCCGGCACTACCGCGCCGTCGCACTGACTGTTCCCTTCGCCAGCAACTCGGTCACCTTCCTGGCCACCTACGACGCGCAGCGGCGGCTCGTCTTCGACCTCGTCGCCCCGTGCCCGCTCTGCGACCAGCCGGTGCCCGTGGAAGAAGTCAACTGCCTGGCAGATCTCGGCGACTTCGTCCTCCAGACCCGCGACGCCCTCGGAGGATCTCCCCGGTTCCGGGACTCCCCGGCACATGCCGCCGCCTGTCCCGCCCGCGGCGACTGACCGACACCTCCACCACCACAAGGGCGCCCCCGGCTCGCGCAGAGCCGGGGGCGCCCTGCACGACGCGCGGTCGCGCACCGGCGCCGTGCCGCACCGACTCGGGAGACCTCGCTATGGACGCAAGCCCCAGCCCTTTCGGACTGGTGGTCACCGACCCCGCCAACACCACGGTGCCGCCCGCCTGGACCAACTGGCTGCTGCTGATGGTCCCGCTCTTCATCGCAGACCTGAGGGATGTCCCCGACGATCTGGCCTACCAGATGGGCGCGAACGCTGGGGACGTGATCGCCAGCCACGCGGACGATGCCCAGCACGGCGGCGAGAACCGGGCCCGCGCCCGCAACGCCATTGCCAAGAGCCTTGCCCTTCTCGCCCGGGCCGACGGAGGCGTCACCGCGCTCGGGATCCACGCCTGCCTCAAGCCTCATGCCGGCTGTCCTGGCCGGTTCAACGCCGCGCCCCCACCCACTCCGGAAGCGAAGACGTGACAGACATGACCGACGCCACCAGCACAAAGAAGCGAAGCCCCCGCAAGTGGCTGCTCACCCAGAATTCTGATCTCCGCAGAATCGGCGTCTGGAACTGGACTCTGCCGGCTTTCGTTGTGGAACTCCCTGACGGCAGCAACTTCAATGTGTGCCCTCAGGCCGGCGTCTGCGCCCAGCTGTGCTACGCGCGAGTGGGGACGTACCGGTTCAAGAACGTGCGCGCAGCCCATATCCGCAATCTTCTGCTCTGCCGGGACTCTCCCGAGGAGTTCGAGAAGAAGATGACGGAGGAATTGAGCCACAGGCGCTACGAGGGAAAATGGATCCGGCTGCATGATTCCGGAGAGTTCTTTTCCGACGAGTACCTGCTCACCTGGATGCGGATCATGGAGAATTCTCCTGCTGTCCGATTCTACTGCTACACCAAGGAAATCAGTCGATTTAAGCGGCTTGTAGTGCCGAGCCCTCCGGCCAACTTCCTCTGGTGCTACAGTCTCGGCGGAAAAGAGGACCACCTCATCGACCTAGGCTCGGAGCGGCATGCCGACGTTTTTCCGGACATTGAAGCGCTCATTTCCTCCGGATACTCCGACCAGACAGAATCCGATCTTCTCTCTGTTCTCGGCGAGTCGCCTCTGGTCGGAATTCCAGCGAATCGGATCCCGATGCTGCTGAAACGCCAGGGCAAGGAGACTTTCGGCAGTCTCCAACGGGCGCGCGACGCGAAGTTGGCGGCAAAGAACTCTTCTACCAAGCATAATCTCACCCTGGTTCACTGAGCCCTTCCGGATGCGCGTGCCGGGCCGAACGGATGTTCCGTTCGGCCCGGCACACGCATCCGGGTCTTCCTATCTGCGGCCGCGACCTCGAGGCGTCGTTGCATACTCATCTTGCGAGATGTACTTTAATCCGTGCCCCTGCGCGATAGGGGCACCGCCCGTAGCCCAGAACCTCGAGTGAACCATCCACCCACGTCTCCGGCCCCGGAGCCACCACCACGGCCCGCACCGCTGCCGGCCCGACGAAGGAGTGATCCCGGTGATCCCCGCCGATGCTGACGAGGTCGTCCTGACCTCCGAAGAGATCAAGCAGAAGTACAAGGTCACCGATAATCAGTTCCAGGGCTGGACCGTGACGCAGGGGTTCCCCGAGGCCTGGCCGGACGGGCCTGGCCGGACCCTTGTCCGTGACGGCCAGGAGGTCGACGACTGGCTCCGGAAGACCTTCCCGGTGATCTGGGCGCAGGGCCAGGACTCTGACAATCCTCACGGCCTGCCGGAGGGGGGTCCCAAGGACCTGCTGTCGCTGCAGGACCTGTGCGAGCTCGAGGCCAAGGTCCTCGGGCGTGACGAACCCGTTCCGCGGGCCACCCTGCGCGGATACCTCTCCAAGGGCAAGATGCCGGAGCCGGACCGGACGCCCGGGGATGGGGTTCGGCCCGAGGTGTCGGACCGAATGTGGTTCCGGAGGACTGCGTATGAGTGGCTGAACCGCCCGAGGTCCCAGAAGAGGGTCAAGGCCGTGCCGGCAGATGCCGGGACGCAGCCGGCGGAGCCGGCCAGCGCCCCTGCGAAGAAGTCGGAGCAGCTGGACGTGGACGGAATCGTCGACCGGTACGGCGTGATCCGGCCGACGGCGACCCAGTGGACGCGCACGGAGGGTTTTCCGCCGACGGACGGTGCCTTCTACGACGCCGCGGCGGTCGACGCCTGGGTGCGCTCCCAGCGGCCACGGACCTGGCAGAAAGCTCAGCAGTCGGCGGCGCCGGCGGCCGCGTCCTCCGCCGACAGTCCGGTGCCGGGCGCAGGTGAGCAGGAGGCGAAGCCTCCTGCCCGGGCTGGCTCCCGTCGGAAGAAGGGCGTCGAGCTGACGCTTGAGCAACTTGGCCCGAGGTACGGCTCGCCGGTGGCCACCGGCGTCAGCTGGACCAGGGCCGAGGAGCGGCGCGAGGGCGGCCGGGTCGTGCAGCGGGCCTTTCCGCAGCCCCTGCGCAGGAACCCGCGCGTGTGGGACCAGGACGACGTGGACGCATGGGTGGAGGAAGCCCGGCCGCACGTCTGGGCGTCGTTCACCGGGTCCGGGCCGGCCCTGGTCAACCCGCTGCCCGAGGGCAATCCCCGGGACCTGCTGGACGTCAACGACTTCGCCGAGGTCTGGGGCAACGCAACCCGGGGCGAGCCGCTGGAGCCGGGCACCGTCGCGTCGTACCACAGCAGGGGGCAGATCCCCTTCGCCGACCGAGCGCCGGACGACGGGAAGACGCCCCGGGTGCTTTCGTACCACTGGTATCGCCAGACGGTGTACGACGTCATCACCAGCCGCCGCGGCATGGGCAACTTCGAGCCCCGGTAAGGGCTATGAGTCGGGCCCGGCACCCTGTTTCTGCTCAGGGTGCCGGGCCCAGAGGAAGGAGTGCCCGGAGAGACATTGGCCGGTTAGGTTGCACCCATG
>NZ_JBEYVC010000053.1:43277-57812 GCF_040643855.1 Streptomyces sp. NPDC047072
GTTTCTGCTCAGGGTGCCGGGCCCGACTCATACCCGGCGCCGACTGCTCGGCGGCGGTGGCGGTGGCGGTGGCGGTCAGCGGAGTTTCAGCGTGTCGAGAAGGAAGCGGCGGCGGGGCCGGGGCCGGTGGGGCGCAAGTCCCGCCAACTCGTACACCGCATCGTGCAGTTGCGGGTGGGCCAGGAGTGTCCAGTTCCGGTCGAGGGCCCTGTAGATGTTGACCAGGGCGGTGTACGGGTGCTGCCCGAGGAGCATGCTGTACGCGGCGGCCACGGCCGGGGTCCTGGAGCGTCCCGCCACGCAGTGGAGGAAGACCCGCTTGCCTTCCTGCCGCAGCCGGAGGATCTGGTGGGCAGCCTGGTGAAGGACGAAGTGGAGGTTGGGGTTCGCGCCCTCCTTGTCCACCAGCCAGACGCGGACGTGTTCGACGTCGTGTCCGGCGAAGATGGGTTCCTGGCCGACCCGGCAGAGCGAGACCACCGCGTCGATCGGGGCTTCGCCCTGGAATTCGGTCATGGGCAGATTGCCCATGAGGACCCAGGGGTCTTCGGGATGCGCGATGGCGAAGCCCTTTCCCGCGTAGGCGGGAATGCGCACGCGGGCGGCCGAGGGCCATCCGTCGGCGTCGTCGGCGCCCTTGCGCGCGGTGTGGACCGCCAGGCGGACCAGGTCAGGACCGGTCAGGCCCGGCCAGCCGTTGACGGCCTGCTGCCAGGAGAGCGGGACGGCCGAGACGCCCCATCGCGCGCCCAGGAGAGCACCCGCGATCGCGGCGACGGTGTCGGTGTCGTTGCCCGCCCGTACGGCGGCTTCGGTGGCGAGCTGGAAGTGCTGTGCGGGGAATGAACCGCGCTCGGGTGCGTGCTCCGGGACGGGGGTGCGGGTGATGGCCGACCAGGCCGCTTGGAGGGCCGTGACCACGTACCCGTTGCGGGCCCAGCGGTGCGGGGGGTTGGCCTCGGCCTCGTCCAGCCGGGCATTCCACAGGTCCTGCCGGTCGGCGGCCAGGAGTGCGACGCCGTCCCGGACGCCGTCGAAGGTGCCTTCGAGAACGGCGGTCCGGATGCCGGAGCACCACAGGATGCACGCCTCGACGCATTCCGGGTCGCTGTGCGTGAGAGAGCTGATCAGGGTGGCTGCCTTGACCATGCCGTCGATGTCGTCCAGGTAGGCGAGGGCGACGATCCCGGTCCGCATCAGTGAGCCATTGCCCGCGCTGTAGAGGGTGCGGGCGGTGTAGGCGTCGGCCGCCGCCATCATGGCCTCGCCCGGCGAGGCGGTCGTGTTGGCCTTCGCCGTACGGAGGACGGTGCTGGTCTGGGAACCGATGTCGGTTGCACCCCCGGCACGCCATTCATGGAAACGGAAGGCGATCTGGTCGAGCGCCTCGCGGCTGGTGAGATCGGCTCCGGTGGCAGCGACCTCGGCGATGCAGACGTGCATCTGCGTGTCGTCGCTGTACTCCCCCGGCTTGTACGGGCCCAGGCCGCCGCCGATCATGGCGGGCTGCTGGCTCTGCGTGAGGGGCGGCTGGAACTCGTAGGGAACGCCAAGGGCGTCACCGCACGCGGCGCCGATGAGAACGCCGGCTGCGCGATCGGTGGCGTGGATGTCCAGCGTGTGTGCGAGCCGGGGGGCGTTGGGGGCGGCGGGCGTTGTCATCACGAGGGGTCTCCGGATGCTCAAGGGGGTGCGGGGGAGGTCTGAGAGTGACGGCTGCGGGGAGCGCGGCGTGAACTCGCCTGGCGCTCCGACCCGCTGTCGTTATGTCAGCCTGACACGGCGAATCAATCTCGTCAACCCGACGAGATGCGTTGCGATTTAATTTTTCACCGTGTACTGTCATGGTCGTTGGGTCGGCCAGCGCCGCTGCTACTACGGCAGGCCGGTCGTCCCACCCCACCCGCCCCTCTCGTACGGCGGGAGTCCACGCGAGAAGACGCACGGCCCTCCGGCGCCTTCGACATCTCCCCTCCCTCTTCCAGGAGTTCGACATGAACAAGGCTCAGCTCGTAGACGCGGTTGCCGAGAAGCTGGGCGGCCGTCAGGAGGCCGCCGACGCGGTCGACGCCGTTCTGGACGCCATCGTCCGTGCCACCGTCGCGGGGGAACGGGTCTCGGTCACCGGCTTCGGCTCGTTCGAGAAGGTCGACCGTCCGGCCCGCTACGCCCGCAACCCCCAGACGGGCGAGCGGGTTCGGGTCAAGAAGACGTCCGTGCCGCGCTTCCGCGCGGGCCAGGGATTCAAGGACCTGGTGGACGGCACGAAGAAGCTTCCGATGAAGGGCGTCGCCGTCAAGAAGGCGCCCAAGGGCAGCCTGTCCGGCGCGGCCGCGAAGACGAAGTCCGCAGCCGCCTGACGTCCTCTGCGCCATCACCCGCGCGACTCGATCCGCACCGACGGTCGGGCACTTCGGTGCCCGACCGCAGCAGAAAGACACGTTCATGACCTACCTCGTGACCAGCCACGGCCGGGTCACCTCGGTCCACACCACGTTGCGGTCCGCCCGCGCAGCCGAGGCGCAGGGGCCCGGTCCCAGCGACGAAGCAGGCCCGCTCCTGAACGGGCAGCCGGCCTGGTGGTACCGGGGCGGCCGTGACGACTCTTCGCAGCTCGGCATCGTACGCACCGAGGCGACCGCACTCGGGATCCGTTTCGAACTGCGCGCATGCCAGGCACCCGCCGGGAGCTGCGACCACCACCCGTGCACGGCCTACGCCACTTGGGCCGTCAGCAGTTCGTATGACCTGCTCAGCGGCCTGGCCTCGTTCGTGCCCTCGTCCTGGGTCTGGGCCGGAATGCGCAGCCCCGACCCTCGGGGCGACGATCCCGGGTTCCGTGCCGACGCCCGGGCTCTGCTCGACCGTCTGGCGGCCGATCTGCGCCCTCCCCTGCGCTCGGTCGGCACGGCGCCCGTCGACCCACGGACCCTGGCGGAGCGGCGCACAGCTGCGTACGGACTCGTCGTACGTTTCCTCGCCGACCGGTTCGGGCCAACGGCCACCGCATCGGCGACCGTCGAGGTACGTACCGTGCTCGTCGGCGCGTGCCTGCATCTGATGTTCCATCCGCCCGTCGAGGCCCGACGGGCGCTGTGCGGGGCATGGGTCGCGGACCAGGGCCAGGACGGCGGCAGCGCCGCTGACGAAGACGGCGTCCGTCAGTGCGAACAGTGCTTCGGACGCGCGCCTATCACTCCTCTCCCGGTGTTCACGGCGGCAGAGCACGATGCGTGGACGGCCTACCTCGACTCCCAGAATCCGTCCCGTCCGTGACCCGCCAGACCCCGCAGAAGAGGTGATGGCCTGTGTTTCGGACTCTTGTCCCGGTTCCCGGCTCATACGCGCAGACGGAACTCCGCCTGCTGCGCCGCAGCTCCTTCACCGCCGTCTACCTGCCGCAGGTGATCGACTTCGTCGTGCGCGGCGTGGTGGGAAGCGAGTTCGCCGCCCCGGGCGAACAGCAGGCCGTCCAGATCCACCGCCATCTGGTGCGCTACGCGGCATCCGGGCAGCCGGGCTTCCGGGAGCTCGCGCGGGCCATGCTCAACGTGCGGCACGCCGCCGAGCTGGTACAGCACGAGCACTACCGGGCATCGGCCATCCCCGCCGCAGGACCGGCCTTCGCGGTGTGCGGCCGTCGGCTCATGGAGCTCGCCGCGGATGCCGGCCGGGACCGGGTCCTGCCGGCGCAGGGCGGCGCCCTCGTCGTGGCCGAACCCGACGGGCACAGCACCGTCTACCGGCCGGTGCCCGCGGCCGAAGCACGAGACATCCGCGTGGCCGCACGCAGCGCCAAGGAGGAGGCAACCCGGCTGCACGAGCGCGTAGTCGGTGCACTCAGCCCTCACGTCCGGATGGCCGACTGGAGCAGGGACGAGGGGTACGGCGTGGCCGTCGACATCGTGCCGGAGGCGGAGATGGCGGTGTCGGTGCAGTGGTGGCCGGCCTCGATTCCCCAGTCGCGAGTGCTGTGGGAGCAAGGCGGCATCCGGCAGCTGTGCTCGGATCTGCTGTCGAACTGGTTCCGGGTGGCCGAAGGCCCTCAAGGGATTCTCCAAACCCGAAACGTTGCATAATCATGTTTCAAGATGTAGTGTAGTTGTATCGGCTCGAGCGGACGTCCTGTCTGGCACCGGGCCTCTCCCGCCAACCTCCGCCGAAAGCAGCCCGCTTCAGGGCCGGGCTGGCGACGCATCTCCGCTCCCCTGACCTCCGCTTCGAGGACCACCGATGACCGAATCCGCTGCGAAGTACGCCGTCGCGTTCGACCTGGGCGTGCTGAACTACTTCCCCCGACTGACATGCACCGGGAACGCCGAAATCGCGCTGGCGGGCTGGGTGCCCACCCAGGAACTGCCCGACCACCGCACGTGCCTTGCAGCGGTGATGTTCCGCTCGTACAACGGCGTCAGCACGCTGACAGCGGCCATGGCCCTCGCCGACGACACCGGTCACATCATCTGGAGCCCCGACGCCATGGGCAGCCGCTCCGAGCGCCGTGCAGCTCTGGCCAGCTACTGGGACTGGCGGGAGGAGATCCGGCCCCCGGAAGAAGAGGGTGACCGGCTGATCCGCGCCGCACTGCCGCTGTACGGCGCCGACGCCGGGACAACGGACATCGACCTGGCGCGGGAGCTGTTCAACACCACCCTGGACGATGACGAGTACGGCCGGTCCCGCCGTATCCGGCAACTGCTGAAGCGCCTTGCCCCCGCCGCGACGGCGACGTCGTCTCCTTCACCGGGAGACACGCGATGACCGCGCCCCCGATCCCGCAGATGTGCGCTCACCGGCCCCGGCGCGGCGGCCTCGTGGTCCCCTACGTCGCCTTCGAGCACAACAACGCCGTCACCTTCGGCGCTCTCGACCCCCACAAGCGAACCCGCGCCTTCACCAACCGGCTCTGCCAGGTCTGTGAACGCCCACTGCATGACCGGTTCTACGTGCTGGTCCGGCCCCAGGACGTGAGCGTCGGCTACGCGCCGGAGCCCGGGCTTCACCCACCCTGTCTGCGCTACTCCGAGCAGGCCTGCCCGATGCTGTCCGGGACCGCGTCCACCTACCGGCAGGGCGGAGTGATCGCCCAGCACCCGGCCGGCAGGCCGTGCGACGACCCCGACTGCCCGTGCCCCGTGACCGCCTCCAGCGACGAAGACGAACGGCGCTCCGGCCAGGAGGCGGAGGACTGGGACGCCTGGATGCTGCCACTGGAGGACTACCAGCTGCACCACAGCGGGCGGGGTGAACCCGTGGGAATCGTGCTCCCTCCGAAGCCACTGCGCATCCGGCGCGTGCGCATCTCCCCCGCCCGCGAGCGCGCCCTCGCACTCCTGGCCGCCCTCCAGGAACTGGGCCTGTAACCCCGCGGCGCCGGGCCACGGCCCGACACCGCCTTCCCCCCGGCTCTCCGCCCGCCGGAAGCCTTCGGCACGGATGAAAGACAAACCATGATCACCGAGACTTTCAGCCCACCCGACATCGAACGCCTGGTCCGGATCGCCGGAGCCCTGGCCGACACCCCGGCAGCCGCCGACCTGTCGGAGACGGACCGTGAGCTGGCCACCCGTGCATGGGCCGAGATCCTGGCCCGGGCCGCCGGCCGATCCGCTCCCGCCGCCTCCACGGTCCTGGGGCCCCGCCCAGGCCAGCAGGTCTGGCTGCTGCGCATGTGGACCAACCACGAGGACTCCACCGTCCCGTACGCCACCGAAGACGCCGCCCTCGCCGAACTCGCCAGTCACGCCCGGTCGAGCTGGGACAATCTGTACGGCGAACCGGGCGTGCCGGACCAGCCTCCGACGGACGACCGCGAGACCGTCGAGCTCTACTACGGCCCGGACGGCGACGCGCGGCCGAGCGAAGGCTACTCGCTGCACGCGGAAGACATCGTCCGTCCGCAGCGGTCCCGGATCCTCCCGCTGAACTTCGCCTTCCCCACCGCCGCGGAGGCCGACGCCCTCAACCGCGCCGCGGTCTTCCACGATGCCGACGACGAGGGTCCCGGCTGCATGGAGGTGGTCGGGGTGCTCACCTTCGCCTACCTCGACGCCAAGGACAGCGTCGTAAGGATCTCGGTTCACCTGGACAGCGCCGATGCCGACCGCATCGTGCGGCCGGACGGCACCGTGCCGCTGCAGGTGGTCGTCGAGGACACCGTCGTCCTCGACGACGGCCCCGGACGTGCCCCGCATCCCACGGTGCTGGAAGAGCTCCTGGCCGCAGCGGACGCCGACCAGGAGGCCGCGATCTGCACGGCAGCGGTCGCAGCCGGGCTGATGTGGTGCTGTCCCGCGTGCGAGTGGACCAACCCGCGGGCGGCAACGTGCTGCGAAGGCCCCGACTGCCGCAAGGCCAAGCCGTCGGACAGCGGCCAGCCGGCGCTCCCGCCGGGGCCGGTCCCCGAGTTGGAGGGACCGCGATGACCGACAGGCCTGGTGTTCCCGCGCCTCAACACCTCCGGGCCGCGTGCACTCACCCGTCCGGGCACCTCACCAACCGGGTCAGCCGCGCCACGCTCCAGGTCTATCTGGACGACGGCCTGGTCTACCGCAACGACGGCGACGGCTTCCGGCTGCCGCCGGCGACCGCCCAGGACTGCGGTGTCGGACCGTACGTCATCACCGGTGCAGGTCGGCGTGCCGTGCTCAACGAGTCCCAGAGGGCCGCCCTCGACTCCGGCGACAACACCGGCCTGCTCGGGCCGAAGGTGGCCTGGCCGACTGCCGCCGCCCTGGCCCGGCTCGGACTCGTCGAGTACCGGGACGCGGACGGCGCCGTGCAGCCCACGGACGGCGACGACGGCCGCACCGGCCCCAGGCACCGCCCCTACCTCACCCCCGCGGGCATCGACGCGGCGCGGGCCGCACCGCCCCCGGCCTGACGCTCGCACCTTCACCGGCGGGTGCGTCCGGCGACGGCCGCACCCGCCCCTCCCCCACCAGGTACGCCCATGTCTTCTCTCACCCTGTTCGACGACCCTCCCGTCGAGGCCACCCCGGCCCCGCCCTCCCCTACCCCCGCGGTGGTCTCCCCCGAGAGGCTGGAGGCATTCCGCGCGGCACCGCACAAGTCGCTGTCCTACGGCCTCGGCCTCGACTCGACGGCCCTGCTCCTGGCGATCCTCGACGACCCTGTCAGCTTCGGCATCGCCGAGGACTTCTCCGACTTCAGCGTGGTCACAGGGCTCACGGGATTCGAATTTCCCGACACGATCGCCGACGTCCAGGAACATGTCCTGCCCAGGCTCCGCGCAAAGGGCATCCGGTATGCGCAGGTCGCCCGGGCCGGCCACCTGGAGGAAGCCGGCGTCCAAGTCCTGAGCGACACCACGAATCCCACCAAGGTGTTCAACCGCGGCCAATGGACCCTGATGGACGAACTGGAAGCCAACGGCACCGTCCCGCAGTATTCGGGCGGTCACAAATGCAGCTTGAAATTCAAGGCCTTCCCCAACGACCGCTTCCAGATGGAACAGGCCGGCGGCCAGACCGTCGGCAAGCTCTTCGGCTACAACGCCGACGAGTCCAAGCGTGCCGCAGAGGCCAACCGGCACCAGGCCCGCAGGGACAAGAAGGCCGGCCGACAGACCTTCGCGCTCGACTATCCGCTGATCCGGCTCGGCCTCGGCCGCCAGGGAGTGCAGGGGTATGTGAAGGAGCGGCTCGGCATCGCCATGTCCAAGAGCTACTGCCCGGTCTGTCCATTTTCTGGGGTCTGTTCGCCTCAGCCTGATCATCTGAAGCGGCTGAGGAAGTACCCCGACCTCGCCGCCCGCGTGCTCCGCCTGGAGTACGTCTCGATGGCACTGAACGACAACAGCTCGCTGTACAAGGACGATACGCTCCACCGCCGCATCAGCGCCGACTGCAACACCGAAGCGCTCGGCCGGTTCGAGGCGCGCCTCGACGAAGAGGAATGGGCCGTCTACCGGTTGCAGCGGGCCTACACCGCAGGGCGGCGGCCCGAGTGCCGTGACGCCCACGGTGACCGCTGCTCCGCGCCGGAGTGCCGCGACAGCCGCTTCAAGGGAACCGTCTACCGGTCGGTGAAGACCGTACGCACCGGCAGTCGCGCGGAAGCCGGTGCCTTCCTGCACAACGCGGCTACGGCCCTGGACCGCCCCGTCGAGCAGTCCACCAGCGCCCACGGCGCCGGCATCTCCCGGGTGCGCACACGCATCCGGCCGGACTCCAAGACATACGGATCGGTCGAGGACTTCTACGTGATCGCCCCGGCCGGCGTCCGGGACAAGGCCCGCGACGGATTCGCCTCTGTCTGGACCTCGATGACCGGTGACGGCAGCGCACCCGCCCCAGGCAAGGAATCATGACCAGCCGCACTCTGCCCCCGGGCGCGTACGAGAAGCTCACCGGCGCCGTGGCGCGCGATACCGGTGAACGGCGCAGCGCAGCGCTGTGGATCCATGCGGCCGCTCTCGTCCGGCATGCCCAGGACCACGGCCTGCTCGCGGACACCGCCCCCGCGCCCGGGCCGGACGGCCTGCGCAAGTCCCTGGAGACGCTGGCCTCCTGCCACCCCGCCCTCGCTGCGCTGACCGATCCGGACGTGCTGCCGGTCTGGTCGCAACCGCTCGGCGAAGGCGCGTGGGAGGCCGTCAGCGTCTTCTGGGACGGGCACCCGGACCTGGAGGACGAGCACCGGATCGACGGCTACGCCCTGGGTGACACCTACCAGTTGCTCTCGGACGACGCCCGCAAGGGCCGCGCCCTGTGCCAGACGCCGCCCTGGATCGCCCGGCTGCTGCTGCGGCTGTCCCTGGAGCCGGCGATGCAGGAGTGGGGGCCGGCCGACGTCCGGATGATCGACCCCGCCTGCGGGACGGGACACATCGTCATGGCGGCGTTTCACATGGCCCGTGTCCCGCCGGCCCGCGGTCGGCGCCCGGCCCCGGCCGGACACGGGCACCGGGCGGTCGAACGGGCGCTGACCGCCGTCTCGGGGGTCGACCTGGACCCGTACGCCGCGGTACTGACGGCGTATCGCCTGCTGGCGAGCAGCGCCACCATCCTGCGCACGCCCGTGGAGCGTCTTCCCTCGGGCTGGCCGGTCAACGTGGCGGCGGCCGACTCGCTGCTGGCGCGCGACGAGCCCCTGCTGGCGGCCGGCGCCTATCACGCCTGCGTGGCCAACCCGCCCTACATCACGCCGAAGGACCCCGCCGTCCGCGACCGTGTGCGCGCCGCGTACCCGCAGGTCGCCACCGGCAAGTACTCCCTGGCACTGCCCTTCGCGGCGCTGATGCTTGAGCATCTCGCCGCACCGGGCGGGTTCGTGGCACAGCTGACCAGCAATGCGTTCATGAAGCGGGAGTTCGGCAGGCGGTACGTCGAGGAGTTCCTGCCGCGGTTCGACGCGCGCTGGATCATCGACACCTCCGGGGCCTACATCCCCGGGCACGGAACCCCCACCTGCATTCTTGTCTATCGTGCGCGCCCGCCGGTGGGAGACACGGTCACCGTGATCCGGGGCAACGCCGGCGAGCCGCGCATCCCCGAGGATCCGGCACGGGGGCTGGTGTGGTCGGCGATCGAGGACGCCGTCGACAGCCAACTGGCCTGGGATCACTTCCGCGCCGGACTCGCCGAGTTCCGGCAGGGAGTGGGGAACACTCCCTAAGGCGTTGCTTCTTCATGTTTCATGATGTACATTGATTGCACCGCGAGGCCCGAAGGCTCTCGCTGGGCCCCTCCCGAGCAGGCCAGTGCGCCGGGGGCCGCCCCCATCCCCAAGCCGCGAATGGACGGAGAACACCGATGAGAAGGACGCGGACAACGGTGAAGATGCCACTGAGCTACCGGATCAGGATGTTCCTCAGCAGCCGCCTCGGCGAGTTCCGCACGGGGGACCGGGTGGCGGTGACCGGCAGCTGGCTGGGCGACTACACCGGAACCGTCCGGCACTCCGTCGGCCAGTCCGTGAGTGTCGAGCCTGATCCGGGTGTCGTCGAGCGCGCGTTCCCCGACGTGTACGGCGTGAAGGGGTCGAACGAAGCGAAGTCGCAGTGCGTGCGCATCTGGAACGGGTGAGACCTCAATGAAACGCAACAAGCCGTTGATAAGGCAGCGCAAGTCGGGCACTCAGTACCGGCGCCGGAGGGCATACCAGTTCCCCGACCGCGCGACCTCGCACTGGGTACTTGCTGTCCCCCAGGCGTTCGCCGGTGCCCACGAGACCGTATTCGACATGACGGGTGCGGTCCCGGCAGGAAACGACGTGGAGTACCCGGAAAGCCCGCGCTTCGGCTCCGTGCTGCGCTGGCGGATCGACCGGAACGGCCAGACGGCCTACGTCTACGGCCTGAGCATCGGCTCACGGTTCAGGCAGAGCCCTTCGATCTCCGGCAAGCGGGTCGCGGCGTCCGTTCGCCACAGCATCCCGGTGTCCTCGGACGTGTACCACGTGTTCGTGGCAGAGCGGGACGTGTGCACGCGCGGTACCAAATGCGCGCTCACCAGGTACTTCTACACGTACTCGGATCACGAGGTGGCATCCCACACGCCTGAGCGGTGCCCGACGGCGGTCCTGACCGAGGGACCGCCCTGGCGCCTTGTCGGCCGCACCGTCCCCGACGGCCAGCTGATCGTCTGATCCCGGGGTCCCGCCTCTGGCGGGACCCCGCATTCTCCCGCCCCCGCCCGACGAGCACCGTCAGGAGCGTCATGTCTGCCCTTCTCACGCCGGGCACCACCATCGCCCGTCCCGAACTGCACGCCCTTCTCGGCGGCCAGCCCCAGGGACGGATCAGCCCGAGCAAGACCACCCCCGTCATCAGCCTGTTCACGACCCCCGGCGCACACGACAGCCAGCACGACGGATGGACCGGAGCCCATTTCCATTTCCAGGGAGAGGGGCAAGGAGGGCGAGAGCAGCTGATCAAGCGCGGAAACCGGGCGCTCGCGGAGCACGAGCGGTCCAAGCGGTCGCTGCGCCTGTTCGTCGCGGCGCCCGGCGGCCTCTTCCGCTACCTCGGCGCCTACCGAGTGGATCCGGACATCCCGTACGTGCAGGTGTCCCTGCCGGTCGTCGGCGATCCGAACCAACCCCCGCGTTCCGGCTACGTGTTCAGGCTGCTCCCCGAATCCGGCACCCCGGCGCCCCACGGAGTGCCGACCGCGCCCCGGCTGAACGCCGAACCGGTCATCCGTGAGCGGGACATCGCCCTGCCCTTCCGGCCCCAGCCGGGCGCCGAGCACGGAAGGAAACTCACGACCATTGAGGTGGCGGCCGACCGGCTCCTGAAGGACTACGGCGACCACCTGCGCCAGCTGGGGCGCGATGTCCGCCGCTACCACGTCACCCCCGCTCGCGAACTCCTTCCGCTGCCGGTAGACCTGTTCGACCTCACGGCCAACGAGCTCATCGCGTGCTCGGGGAGCGTGGCGCGCACCCACATGCTGGCCGCGTTCGGTGAACTGATCGACATGCGCCGCTTCTTCAACCCGACCCCCCGGCGCGTCATGCTCGTTCCCTCCGAACCCCGCCCGGATCTCGCAGGGCTGTGCGCCGCGAACGACATCACCCTGGTCTGGCCCGACGGCCCGAGGACCTTCCACCGGTCCGACCCCGGAGACACCACACACTAGAACCGTTGCAGATTCATGATTTGAAATGTAAGTAGAAAATTCCGTCGAGGGGTGATCACTCCCCCTCTGGCCTCCGTTGTCGCCCACCTCCATGAAGCGAGGCGTTTCCGCCTCGGGACCCCTGGGAGCTCTCCGTGAAAGCAACGCGCACCCGCCTGCCCGGAATCACCCTTCGCGATGCGAACGCGTCCGACGCCGACGCCATCATGCGCCTGCTCGCCGACGTGAACCCCGACGACCCGGATGCGTACGAGGACGCCCGGCCTAACCTGGCGCTGCCCCAGTCCGGGCCCCTCTCCCACCACCGGGCCCTGGCGGTTGTCGCCGAGGACGGCACGGGCCGCCTGGTCGGCGCCCTCCTCGGCGGCGCTCCACTCTGGCTGTTCGAACACCCGGGCGTCACCGACGCTGTCCTGCTGCACGCGCTGGTCGCCCGGATCGGCACCATTTCAGCCGTAGCAGTGGGCCCGGAACACCGGGGCAGCGGCGTGGGTGGCGAACTCATCCGTCACGCGATCCGCCGGTTCACCCGCGCCCAGTACGGCCTCGTGACCCTCAACTGCTTCCCCGCGCTGGAGCCCTACTACCAGCGCCTTGGCTTTTCCATCACGGGTGATCTGAACGTGTACGTCGGCGCCGGCCTCCTGCTCGGGCAGCGTTGGAGCGATACGCAGGTGGCGGCCAAGGCCCTGGACCGATACACCGCCTTTGCGGCCGTCCCAGGCTTGGGCTCGCCTGTGGTTTCGGGTCTCCTGCCCGGAAGCCGCGTGCCCCGCGGCGCATACTTCGACGGTGAGAAGCTGTGCGGCTGACCCGGCACCGGCCCGGCCGGTGGCGCCGCGCCGGGCGGCACCATGATGCAGGGAGCGGTTGGCGCGAACTGCCGGCGGGAGCGACGGGAGACCTGATGCAGGGCGAGGGCACGCAGAACCGCAGCCGGCGGCTGTGGAAGCGGTGGGCTCTCCTGTCGGGGCTGCCGTGCGCTGCGGTCGCGCTGGGCAGCGTATGGCTGTACGAGCCGGACACCCGGGCAGAGGCGGTTTCTGTCACCGCGATCGCCGTAGTGGCGCTGCTGGTCTTCGTGTTGACGATGCCGGGCAGCATGGATCGTCGGCGTCGGGGCTCAGATGCTTCCTCGTCCGACGAACCTGTGTAGACAGCGGGTCGGCACCGCCGGCCTGTGGCACCCCTGCACGACAGCAGGTCGGTACTGGAGGCAGGGCCGATCGGTCACAGAGGAACGAGACGGAAAGGGGCACTGCCGTCGCTCGTGCGGTCAGCGACGGCAGGAGAGGTGAATGCAGTGATCAGTGACGAGTCCGCCAACTCCCGAGTGCGGGAGCTCGAACGGGCGCTACAGGATGTTCTTGGACATATCCGCTCTCAGGGTCACCCGGGCTGGGAGCTCAACACGTGCCTCGTGACCAACGAGCAGGTGGATCAGTGGCGTCAGGTTGCCGGGCTTGCCCCGGTCGACAGAAGCGCACCCCAGCGGGACAGGCCGCGCGGCTAGCCGGGCCCTTCGAGCCCACGACAGGCCAGCGCTTTGCGCAGGTGGCAGCAGTCGCGCCGGCGCTCAGAGTGGCGGACCAGGGCGCGACCTCGACTGGGCGCCGCCCACGCGCGGGTTGCCGCGCGGCCGACGTCATCTACGGCCGGGGTCGGGTGCGGGACGGCGATGACGGGAGCCCGCGCGGTACGCAGCGCCTGCTCATGCAGGGCGGCTCGCCGGTGAGGACCCCATCGAGAAGCATCCGCCTCGGGTAACCGAAGCGCTCAACGGCAAGACCGACGGCGCCAACCGGCGTGCGGGAGAGAGTTCCCAGTCCAAGGCGTTGCTATTTCACGTTTCAAAACGTAGAGTGGTCATATCGAACGGCGGCGATCACCTCTACCGCCGGAAACCCCACGTTGCCTGTCTGCTTCCTGGAGCCCCCATGCCTACCGTTGCCGTTCCCGAGGTTGCCGCCGCACTGATCGCCTACCGCCGCAGCATGGGTGGTGACACCTTCGTGACCTTGGTGGATGTCACCAGCGACCTGATGCACCTGGCCAGCTACATGCGGACCGACATCGAGCGGTGCATGGCGGGAGACGCAAAGGCCCGGCTGGACGAGCGGGCGCTGGGTGCCATGCCCAACCTCCACCACTCCGTCGAGCCGATCGCCAACCCCGACGAGACGGCCTCGGCCGATCACTGCTTCGACCTCTACGTCCACGCCAGCGATGCGGCTGCCGTCCTCCGAGTGCACGTCTCCGAGAAAGTGTCCGACACCTTCTCCGCCGCCCTGAGCAGCCTTCTGGCCGATCTGCGCGCCTTCTCCGAACGGATCGGTGTCGACTTCGCCGACGTCATGCGGTCGGCGCGCACTTCCTACCGGATCGAGCAGAAGAAGGCCCGGTAGCGCAACGCCCCGCCGGTCGGCGCGGCTCCCCCGCCACGTCGACCGGCCTCACCCGCTCCACTCCGCCACCCGGCAGACCGGAAGGACATCCGCCGTGACCACGTCCACGCCCGCCCCGATCCACCCGCCCCGCGGCTCCATACGCCAGTTCCTCGACCGCGGCGTGCACCCCGCCACGCTGGCCCCGCTGCTCGACAGCGACCTGTCCAACCCCTCCGCCTTCTGCGGGGGATGCGCCCACAGCGTGCTCAAGCAGCACCACGACGGCCAGGACCGCCTCAAGTGCGGCCTCCGGCCCCGCAGCAAGCGCGGACTGCGCGGCCCCGATCTGCGCGACACGACACCCGCGTGCGTCAAGTACGCCGATCCGGCAGCGTCCCCGCCCGGCACCTGAGCCTCTGGCGCCGGTCCAGTCCTTGCGTACACCGGCCCCGTCCGAAGCCGTCGCCGCGAACATCCCAGCCGCGGCTGACTCGATCGGTGTTCTCACGCCGCCCTTCGCGGGGTATCCGTACGAGGATCAT